>RZYB01000289.1 GCA_009930495.1 Deltaproteobacteria bacterium | reverse complement strand
TTTCAGGCTGGGCAGAATGTTGTTGAGCTCATCGGTTTCGCCGGAATAGGAAATGGCCACAATGACGTCCTCGGGCCGGATCATGCCCAAATCGCCGTGGGCCCCTTCCACCGGATGGAGAAAAAAAGCCGGCGTACCGGTGCTGCTAAGCGTCGCCGCGATCTTGCGTCCGACCAGACCGGATTTGCCCAGCCCCGTGATCACGACCCTGCCGGAACAGGCGGCCATCAATTCCAGGGCGCGGACAAAGGTGCCGTTCAAACGGTCGCGCACGGCCGCCAGACCCTGGGCCTCCACATCCAGTACCCGCTTGGCCTTGGCCAGCCAGTCCTGGCCTGTTTCCGGGCTGCACATGGCCGGCATTTAGCTGCACTCCAGGGACAGTTTGTTTATGCCCTCGTCGGGCAGGAGTGGATACGCGCCATTGAAACAGGCCAGGCAGAAGTTTTCCGGACAACGCACGGCCTTGAGCAGGCCGCCGATGGTGATGTAGTGCAGGCTGTCCAGACCCAGATATCGGCCGATGTCGGCCACGGAATGGTTGGCCGCGATGAGCTCGCCCTTGGACGAAAAATCGATGCCGTAAAAACAGGGGTAGCGGATGGGCGGACAGCTGACGCGCATATGGATTTCCTTGGCCCCCAGCTCACGCAACTGCTTGACCCGGGTGCGGATGGTCGTGCCGCGCACGATGGAATCCTCGACGACGATGACCCGTTTGCCCTTGATCATGCTTTTGACGGGGTTGAGTTTCACTCTGGCCGAAAAGTCGCGCATGCCCTGGGTGGGCTGGATGAAGGTCCGGCCCACGTAATGGTTGCGGATCATGCAGGCCTCGAAGGGCAGGCCGGACTGCTGGGCATAGCCCACGGCCGCGTACACGCCGGAATCCGGAAAGGGCATGACGAAATCGCCGTCGGCCGGGCATTCCTGGGCCAGGATCTTGCCCATGGTTTTGCGCGCGTGATAAACTTCCTGGTCAAAGACCAGGGAATCGGGGCGGGCAAAATAGATCAGCTCGAAGATGCACGAGCTCTGGCGTTCGTCCGGCTCCATGAAACGGTGCGAGACCATGCGGCCGTCCTCGATGACGAGCATCTCGCCGGGATCGAGACAGCGCAGGTATTCGGCCTCCAGCAAATCAAAGGCGCAGGTTTCCGAGGCCAGGACGTAAGCGTCCCCGACCCGGCCCAGGGACAGGGGGCGAAAACCCCACGGATCGCGCACGGCGATGAGCTTCTGGTTGACCATGAACAGCAGGCTGTAGGAGCCCTTGATGCGGCTACAGGCCTTGGCGATGGCCTCCTCGGGCGTGCCGCCGTTCATGTATCTGGCCACCAGATGCATGATGACCTCGCTGTCCATGGTGGTCTGAAAAATGGTGCCGCTGTTTTCCAGTTCCTCGCGCAGGCTGAGGGTGTTGACCAGGTTGCCGTTGTGGGCCAAGGCCATGTTGATGCCCTTGTACGTCACCCGAAAGGGCTGGGCGTTGCGGATGAGCGAGGCGCCGGTGGTGGAGTAACGGATGTGCCCCATGGCCACGTTGCCCTTGAGCTGGTGCCCCAGGTGACGCTCCTCGAACACGTCGGCCACCAGCCCCATGCCCCGCTGTTCGCGGATGGTCTGGCCGTCCCAGGTGATGATGCCGGCGCTTTCCTGGCCGCGATGCTGCAGGGCGTACAGACCGAAATAGGTCATGCGCGCCGCTTCGGGGTGACCGTAAATTCCAAATAATCCGCAAGCTTCTTTTTTCATGTCAGTGCACGTTCCGTGTAGGCGTTCTTGAATGGTAAAAGCCCAGGGCCATGTCCGACCCTGAGCTTCGCGGTGTGATTCTCTGGCCGTGGCGGCCGGAACCTAAAAATCCCGGGCAGTCCCTTCGTAATATTCCTGCAGGCATTTCACATCCAGACCAGCGGTGCTGCGCTCCTTGATGGCCAGGGCCAGGGCCTTGGCCGCCGCCAGATTGGTCGTGTAGGGCAGGCCGTACAGAACCGTGGTCCGCCTCAGTTCCGAGGAGTCTTCCTTGGTGCGTTTGCCCGAGGAGGTGTTGATGACCAGCTGGATGTCCCCGTTTTTGATGTGATCGACGACATTGGGCCGCCCTTCGTACACCTTGTTGACCACCTGGCAGTCCACGCCGTGTCCGGCCAGGAACGCCGCCGTGCCCCGCGTGGACATGATGCGGAAACCCAGCTTCTGGAACGTCTTGGCCGGAACGACAATACCGCTCTTGTCGTGATCGTTGACGGAGATGAACACGCATCCCGATGCCGGCAAAAA
>RZYB01000288.1 GCA_009930495.1 Deltaproteobacteria bacterium | reverse complement strand
AGTTCGGCGGACAGGATTTTGGATGCGGTCATTGTCTCTCCTTGGCTGGATGTGGGCTTATCAAAAATGACCGTTTACACAAAATCCCGTACACCCTCGGTGACCTCCTCGCCCTTGAAGACCGGGGCCAAACTCTATGTCCAGATTCTGGATATCAATCCGCATCGGCAAGGTCTCGAGGCGCATGGCAGTTTTCAGGGCCTGGTGCGTTGGAGCAAGGATTTGGGTGACCGCGATCGGACCATGTACGGTATCGGCGTCCAATATACCCGCCCGGTGTGACTGACGGCGTGTTGGGGAAAAACGACGACGTATCGCGCGATTGCGGATCGCGCTTTTTTTGACTTTGGCTTGGCCGGACAAGGTGAGGACATGTCTCGATTTATAGCGGAATTGGACGGTAGCGCGCAGTTTTTAAAGCACCCCCTGATCACGAAAGAATTGGCCAGGGCATATGCTAGGTCGGAAAAATGGTTTCGGGAACACGCCACCGAACTGGAAGACGCGGGCTGGAGCGTCGAGGTGCTGTACCGCGTTGGTCGTCTGGCGTTTCCCTATTCCGAATGGGGCCCTGGATGGCTGACCTTGTGGAACAACGACAAAAGCGAGCCCCGGCTCGGAAGCCGGGGCGATATTGAATTCGTTGTGCACGAAGCGGGTGGGCACGTGGTGCAGACCTGCTGGCTGCGCGCGAATTTTTTGTCCTGATCCGAATTTCCCTTCATGACATTCCGAAGCGGCCATCCTGGCCGCTTCCGTGCGGGGGGCCGTCCGCTCCCAGGAATGCGTCGCATTGGTCGAGAATCAAAACGATCTATTCCTGGACGGGCTGGGCCGGGTCCTCGGCGGCGCGCTCTTCACGCGTCGCGTTCGTTGGGTTCTGGGCCGGGCGGGGTTGTTTGGCCCGTTCTTCCAGCGCCGTCGCCGTTTTAACGGCCAGATCGCCGGCCTTGGCCACCTGCGCGAGCAGGGCCGGGTTGTCCAGGCCGCGCCGATGGATCCATTGCGCCAGATAGATCAGTTCGGAAGCGTCCAGTCCTTGCGGATTGGCGGTGGCCACGATGGTCTGCAGCAGCCGCTGCCGCGACATCTCGCGGGTCTGGATGGCGGCCTTGATTTTGATGCTGGCCTGGTCCACGGCCGCCACCGAGGCGTTGTCCGTCTGAAGATTCCAGAACGTTATGTGAGCCTCGTTCACTTTCTCCATGTCTGCCAGATACTTGCCGACCAATTCCTGAATATTCGCGGTCCGGGCCAGAGTGGCCACGGTTTTGCCCACGGTGCGCATCTTGGCCGCGAGCAGGTTCAGCATTTCCTGGCGCTGGGCCTCGGAAATATCGACCTGCTGTCCCGACGCCAATACGCGCGGTGCGTCGCGCAGGGCCTCTTCGAGGTTGTCCAGAAAGAGTGGCACATAGATGTTCTGTAAAAATTCCAGGACAGTGGGCGTGAAAACATGGGCAAAAATGGTCTGGCGGGCCTTGAGGGTTTCCATGGGGTCCACATTGAGTCCGGGAAAATCCACCCCGTAACGGATGTTCAGGCTTTTCAGATTCAGCGCGAGTTTGGCCTGGTCGGAGGGGTTTCGCTTGGTTTTTGCCGGGTGATAGGCCGAAACCAAGTAGCGGCTCAGGTCCTGGACAAAGCCGTGTCCGACCACCGTGTCCTCGGGGCTGGCCAGGGTTGCGTTGGCCGTGGTGGCGTTTTCGGCCAGGGTCGCGTTCGTGGCGTTGAGGGCATGAACGCCCGTGGCGTTGGTCGCGTTCATGGCCGATGTGCCGCTGACCTGCCACCGTTGTGGCGCCACTTCGCGGGCCACGGGTTGGGGCAGGGGCCTGTTTTGATATTTCCAGAACCAGAAGGCCGCGCCGGCGGCCGCCATCGCGAGAAGAATGAGAAGTATGCGTTTCATGGGTTATGCATCCTGGACGCAGTTGGTCATGGATTGAGGCTGTCCGGTGGATTCCAGGACCGAGCGCCAATAGTTCGAGGTGATGTTCAGTTTGCGCCGCTTGGCCGTGACAAGTTCAAGCGGCAGGTACAGGTAGCGGTCCTGGAGCTTGGAAACGACCATGCCGGTTTTGCCGGACATGGCCGCATGGACCGCGTGCTGCCCCAGAAAGCCACAGTAGATCCGGTCGTTGGAATTGGCCGGCACCGAACGGATGATGTAGCTGGGGTCGATGTATTTGAGGGTGTAGGGAAAATCCGCGGCAGTGAAGTACTTCTTGATTTCCGCGCGGAGCACCTCGCAGATGTCGCCCAGAATCGGATTGCCCGAGGCGTCATGC
>RZYB01000287.1 GCA_009930495.1 Deltaproteobacteria bacterium | reverse complement strand
GCGGCCCTGGCCTATCAGGTGGCCAAGGAAATCTGCTCCATGAGCGCGGTTCTGCATGGCCGGGTGGACGCCATCATCCTCACTGGCGGGCTGATGCACGACCAGAACCTGACCCAACTGATCACGGAGCGGATCGAATTTCTTGGCAGGGTTTTGGTCTATCCGGGCGAGGACGAAATGCGCGCCCTGTGCGAAGCCGCCCAACGCGCCCTGGAAGGCGAGGAGCCCGTGCTTCAGTATCCGGCCTGAACACTTCCAGCGCGATGCGACCACTGAAACTCATGGCCATTTTGGGCGCGGACGACCTCTGGCGGAAGTTCAAGAGGGTGCATTCCGAAAAAGACTGTTCGAAAAATACCGGGCACAGCCGGCCAAACCGGGTCGGGATGCTCGGTACAACGGGGGATTCATGAACTTTGGAATCGTGATTATTGTCGTCATCCTCGGCGGGATACTCGGGTATTTCTGGGTCATTGGCTCGCGTCCGGGCAATTTGCGCGTGCCACCGCGATCCTGATGCCCGAAGTCTCTCCCGGGTGGAGGGACCGGCGTGGGAAAAATCGGAAAAACGAACACGGAATCCGACCGGAAATAAACTGCCCGACGGCAAAAAAAAACCCTGCCGAAGCAGGGTTGGAGTAGCTCAGATAGACGCGACTACCATCTGGGCCGACGTTCACGCTCGGGGCGGGGACGGGCTTCGTTGACCTTCAGGGAACGTCCGCCGTAATCAGCGCCGTCCAAAGCGGCAATGGCCTCGTCGGCGCCACTTTCCATTTCAACGAACCCAAAGCCGCGGGCTCTGCCTGTTTCGCGGTCGGAAATCAGTTTAACATTCGCGACCTGGCCGTACGTGGCAAACAGATTTTCCACATCCTGCTCGGTGGCACTCCAGGGCAGATTTCCGACATAAATGTTCTTCGACATGATACAATAGTCTCCTGTAAAAAAACTAAACAATCCAGGTTGAGTCCCCCATCGGATCTGTCGCGCCTTTGGGTCCAAACCCTTCCCGTCTCCACACTCCGCGCATCAACCGACCTTCGATTGATACATGGTTTTGGCGATTACGTATTTATCGGGCAAGAGGCAAGTTTTTCTTTCAAAAACCCGGCACGTTCTTTCCCTCTTTCCAGGGCGGACATTTCTTTTTATCTCTCTGTCCAACAACAACCGAGACGCATCCACTTGTTGAACATAACGATATTTATTACCGGATAACCCATGTCGCGGACCTCGCCCACGGGCATCATCTTCGCCATCAAGCGCTATGCCCTGCACGATGGGCCAGATCTGAGAACAACGGTGTTTCTGAAGGGCTGCCCCCTGTCCTGCCGGTGGTGCCACAATCCCGAAGGCATGCGCTTCGGGACGGAAATCCACACCGTGCCGGGCAAATGCGTGGGCTGCGGCGACTGCGTCCCGGCCTGCCCGCAGAACGCGCTTCGGGTAGATGGAGTGGGCATTGTCCGCGACCACTCGGAGTGCATGATCTGCGGAACCTGCGCCGAAATCTGCCCGTCCCTGGCCCATGAATGCATCGGACAGCGTCGGACCGTGAACAGCGTGATCGCCGAAATCGCCAAAGATGCCCCGTTCTTTGAAGGCACCAACGGCGGCGTGACCTTTTCCGGGGGCGAGCCCCTGGCCCAGCCGGAATTCCTGGAAGCCCTGCTGCGGGCATGCGGCGCCCGGGGCTGGCACCGGGCCGTGGACACCAGCGGTTTGGCGGCTTGGGACGTGCTGACGCGAATCGCGCCGCACACGGACCTGTTCCTGTTCGACCTCAAACACATGGACACCGCCAAACACCGCACAGCCACGGGCGTGGACAACGCCCTCATCCTCGACAATGCCCGGCGCCTCGCCCATGCGGGCGTAGTCATCCGCTTCCGTCTGCCCCTGATTCCGGGCATCAATGATGACGACGATAATATCGAGGCCACGGGCCGCTTCGCCACGTCCCTGCCGGGGGTCGCCAACATTGACGTTCTGCCCTACCACGCCACGGCCAGAGGCAAATACCAAAAGCTCGGGCTCCCCTACCCCGGAGACGCCATCCCCCCATCAGACCCGGCCCTCGTGAACAGGGCCGTCCAACGCCTGCAAGCCCGCGGCCTTTCGGTCCGCGTCGGAGGATAGATGAACGCTCGCATCGCCCGTCTGCGCCAGGAAAGCTTCGAGGCCGTGCCGGCCATTTCCATCGAACGCGCCCTGCTCGAAACGGCCTTCTACACGGAAAATTACGGCAAACACTCCCTGCCCGTGCTCCGCGCCCTGGTCTTCAAGGACCTGTGCGCAAAAAAAACGATCTGGCTGGGCGAGGGCGAACTCATTGTCGGCGAGCGCGGCCCGGC
>RZYB01000286.1 GCA_009930495.1 Deltaproteobacteria bacterium | reverse complement strand
GAGTCGCGGCCAGATGCGGTCCAGCGATTCCTTCTCGCCCTGAGTCAGCCCAGACGCGGCCTTGTGCGAGTCCCACCCGTAGGTGGTCTGGAACGGACCGGCGCCCTGCTGCTGCACGCCAGTCTGCAACTCGGTGGGCATGTTCCCGATCCGGGCCGCGACCGTGCAGACCAGTTCGACCAGTTCGTCCGGCAGGTCGATGAGCCCGTGAGAGTAGGTGACGGTCAACCGGCCGCGCGCGCCAGTCTCGATGCGGTCACCCACCAGTTCCCAGTCGGTGCCATCGGTGAGCGTCACGCCGTCCTCGTCCACCACGGAGGTCACCGCGATCACGGGACGTTGCGGGAGGCGCCGGTTGGAGTCGGGGAGCACAACCGTGGACGTGCCGAAGGTGATCTGCTGGTCCACGTAACCGCGCACCCGTGTGGACGCGCGCAACAGGGACGCCTCGGCCACGGTCAGGCCGAACGCGGCAGCGTCCGCCACGGTGGCGAGCGGTGACAGCATGGCGCCTCCTCGATGTAGTTGTCGCGCAGGTGGCCCGCCAACCTATGACGGGCCACCTAACGCGGGGTTGTGTGTGTCAGGCGAGACCGACGGCGCCGACGTTGATGATGATCGTGCCGTTGCCGGCCGAGTCGATGAACACGACCAGGCACTCCTTGGGCGCGTTCAGCGTGATGACCTTGTTCGTGCCATCCCACGTGCCCGTGGTCACGGTGATCTTGTGAGCCGCCGTGCCGCTCGCGCTCGTGTTCTTGATGACCATGAGCCCCTTGTGATCCGACAGGGACCCGATGGTCTTCTCGATCGCCACGGTGGCGTGGTTCAGCTCGATCACGTTCACGTCTGCCGGGATCGCAGCCGGGGATGTGGCCGTGTACTCGACGGCCGCCCCGATGTCCGTGAGCGGGTGAACATGGTCGATCTTGGAGAGGATGGACTGCGTGGGGGAACCCGCGCCCACCGCATCCGCGACCAGACTGTCGTACAGGGTTGCCATGGGTCAGACCGCCAGACCGCGAATGACGCCGTGGGCGAGCGCGTTGCCGTACTTCAGGCCGATCTCACCGTAGATCTGCGACTTCTCCGAAGCGCCGGTCTTGGCGATGGACTCCTCGAACAGCACGCCCTTGCCGGGGATCGCGAGGTAGACGGGCTGGATCTGCTCCAGCGACACGACCGCGATCGTGTCGGGCGCGAGCGCGCGGTCGATGACCACGTTCAGCCGCCCGAAGTTGGTGATCACGGTGTCCATCGCGACGCCGCCGACGTTCCGGCTGTCCCCGAACAGATCGGTCTTGCCGTACTCGTTGGCGTAGGCGGCAGACAGTGCCCGACGCTGACGGGACGAGCAGAACAGGGTAGCGGTCCCCTGGCCGGAGATGCCACCATTGTCATACACGCCCTGCATGGCCTCCTCGAGGACGGCTACCGTGAGAGCGGTTGCCGGCTCGATGTAGCTGACCGTCGCGGTCCCGATCGTGATCGCAGCGCCGCTGAGAGTGGCCGCCACCTTGAACGCATCGGTGGTCTTGCCGACGACGTAGTACACGCGGTCGGGGCGGATCGCCGTGGAGACGCCCACGTCGGTGAAGATCACCTTGTCGCCGTTGTCCATGCCGTGAGCCGTCGAGGACACAGTGTCGGTGGACGCCGACTTGGCGGTGACCTCACCAGTGGCGGTACGGTTCGTGGTCACGACGGACAGCAGCCCGGCGGTCTGGCGTGCCGAACCGTTGGTGGTCGGGATCGCCTGGACGCCGTGCCAGAACGTGTAGTTCACGTCCCGGGCGATGGTCTTGAGCGCCAACATGACCTGGTGAGTGTGCTCGTCCACCACCGGGTTCGCGATGCCGTCAGCGGAGAAGTATGGGGCCGAACTGCGGCTCGTGTACTGCTGCGAGGTTGCCTGCTTGGTGTAGGAGGTGTCCACCGCGCGGTGGAAGATCTGCACCACGTTGGACACGTTGGCCCGCGCGCGCGACTCGCCAGCCGGAGCCGATGCGCCCTCGAGCGCGCCAGTCGGGTCGGGGTCGCGCAGGTCCTCGGTCTGCCACTCGAAGATGGTGGACCCGACCTGACCGCCACCGCCAGTCAGCCCGCCAGTGGCGGACAGCAGCGGGGTGTCGTCGGGGGTCACGGAGATGAGTTCCCCGTGGTAGTTGGGAAGATTGAACGTGGTTCCGAGCCCAGTGACGGTGCTCATTGTTGCTCCTTACTTTGCCGCGTTCGCTGCGGCTTGCTGATTCTTGAGATAGACCGAGAGCGCGACATTTCCAGCCTTCTGCGCCTCCTCGATCCGCTTGTCCCAGTCCATAGTCCCGATCGGTTCGCCCACGTTCCCCTGCCAGTCGCC
>RZYB01000285.1 GCA_009930495.1 Deltaproteobacteria bacterium | reverse complement strand
TGAAAGTCGCGGCTCCTTTAATTGCTGAAGAACGCAGACCCGGGCAGTTTATCATCCTGCAGGTCGATCATGATTTCGGCGAACGCATTCCGCTGACCATTGCCGATGCCGATCCCGTCGAAGGCACCATCACCCTGATTTTCCAGAAAGTGGGCAGCACCACAACGAAGCTGGCAGCACTGGAAGCCGGCGATACGATTCAGGAACTGGTGGGCCCATTGGGCAAACCCACGCATATTGAAAACTTCGGGCACGTCGTCTGCGTGGGCGGCGGCATCGGTGTTGCCCCCATGCATCCCATTGCACAGGGCATGAAAGCGGCAGGCAATAAAGTCACCATTATTATGGGGGCACGCAACAAGGATCTGCTGATTCTCGAAGACGAAATGAAGGCTATTGCCGACGAGCTGATTATCGTCACCGACGATGGATCCTACGGGCGCAAGGACTTGGTCACCGTCCCGCTGAAAGAACTGTGTGAATCCGATAATCCGCCGGATCTGGTGGTCGCCATCGGCCCGCCGATCATGATGAAATTCTGTGCGCTGACCACCAAACCTTATAACGTCCACACCATGGTTTCGCTGAATACCATCATGGTGGACGGCACGGGCATGTGCGGCGGATGTCGCGTAACGGTGGGCGATGAAGTGAAATTTGTATGTGTCGACGGACCGGAGTTTGACGGACATCTCGTCGATTTTGATAACATGATGAGCCGACTCGGCTCCTATAAAGGAGTTGAGCAGGATCACGTCTGCCGCTGTGAACAGAAAGGACAGAAATAATGAGTTTTATTAAACCCGAAACCCTTCAGGAACTGGCCGCCGCCGAATACGCAAAACTGCAGGCGCAGCCGCCCGTCAAAGCAAAAGAACGCATGGCGATTCCCGCGCAGGAAATGCCGTCACAGGATCCCGATGTGCGCCGCAGTAATATGCAGGAAGTGGCACTTGGTTATTCCAGAGAACAGGCACTGGTGGAAGCCCAGCGCTGTCTGCAATGCAAAAACATGCCTTGCGTAAAAGGCTGTCCTGTATCCATCGATATCCCCGGCTTTATTCAGGCCATTGTCGACGAAGATAACCGTAAGGCCATCGGCATCATTAAGAAGAGCAGTCTGCTGCCGCAGGTCTGCGGACGCGTCTGTCCTCAGGAAACCCAGTGTCAGGAATTGTGCACCGTGGGCAAAGGCTTGAAAGATGTGGGCCAAGCCGTGGCCATTGGCCGGTTGGAACGTTTTGTCGCCGACTGGGAACGCGATAACGGCGTGGCCGCTCCGCAGGTAAAACCAGCCACGGGCAAAAAAGTGGCGGTCATCGGCAGTGGACCCGCCGGCATCACCGTCGCCGCCGACGTGCGGCGCGAAGGACATGACGTGACGCTTTTCGAGGCCTTTCACAAAACCGGCGGCGTGCTGGTTTATGGAATTCCCGAGTTTCGTCTGCCCAAAAAAATTGTGGAAAACGAAGTGGACACCCTCCGTCAGATGGGCGTTGAAATTAAAACAAACTTCGTCGTTGGACGTACCCGAAAAACCCTGGATCTCATGAAGAAAGATGGATTTGATGCCGTATTCATCGGTGTCGGTGCCGGATTGCCCAAGTTCATGAACATCGAAGGCGAAAACCTCGTCGGCGTCTTTTCCGCTAACGAATATCTGACCCGCGCCAACCTCATGAAAGCCTACGATGCCGACCAGTCGGATACCCCGATCTTCCGTCCCAAACGCGCCGCCATTATTGGTGGTGGAAATGTGGCCATGGATTCCGCCCGCATGGCCATGCGCCTTGGCGCAGAGGAAGTCTACCTGATTTATCGTCGCACCGAAGCGGAAATGCCCGCCCGGGTCGAAGAAGTGGGCCACGCCAAAGAAGAAGGCATCAACTTCCAGCTTCTGCGCAATCCCAAACGCATTGTCGGCGACGAAAAAGGCTGGGTAAAGGCCATTGAAGTCTTGAAATACGAACTGGGAGAACCCGATGCATCCGGACGTCGCCGCCCCGTAGCCATTCCCGGCAGCGAATACCTGCTGGACGTCGATACCGTCATCGTCGCAATCGGAAATGAAAGCAATCCGCTGCTGACCCAGTCCACCCCCGGCTTAGAAACCAACAAATGGGGCAACATCGTCGCCGACGAAAACGGAGCCACCTCTATTCCCGGCGTCTTCGCTGCCGGCGATATCGTAACCGGAGCCGCCACCGTCATTCTCGCCATGGGAGCCGGACGCAGAGCCGCCGAGTCCATCAACGAGCTGCTGGCGAAAAAAGACTAGTCCCCGCACGACCAAAAGCGGGCAGATAAAAAGTTCCAGTCATTGGAACTTTTTTTCATAACTTATTCCAATGGTTGGAACAA
>RZYB01000284.1 GCA_009930495.1 Deltaproteobacteria bacterium | reverse complement strand
GTTTCTTCTGAGATACGTGTTCCGAGCCCACCAGCAAGAATGACTGCCTTCATAAATAAATATCCTTGAGTATAAAGATATCGTTTTTTTGCGGAACTCAACAGAGAGTCAGATGTATCGCCATGTACAACCCCGTTGGTATCGCGAGGAAACGCATATATCGTCTCGGAATTATTTTGTCCCACACGTCAGGTGAGAGGCGATGCGCTTCGTATCATCTTCCGTGCCGTGCGCTAGAAAATCCGCATACGCCAGTCCGACGCCATCCAGCAGGGTCGTGCGTGGGGTCCAGCCCAGCGCCGTCAGGCGCGACACATCGAGAAGCTTCTGCGGCGTTCCATCGGGCTTATCGGCATCAAAAACAATCTCTCCTCCAAATCCCACCACCCCCGCCACCATCCGCGCCAGTTCGGCGATGGTCACGTCCTGGCCGCAGCCAATATTGACCAGGGGCGGCTCGTGGTCGTTGAATAGCGCCTCGGTCTTCCAGGCCTTAGTCATCAGGAATGCGCAGGCACCGGCCAGATCGTCGCTGTAGAGAAATTCACGGCGCGGGGTTCCCGTTCCCCAGACTGTGAAATGTTTGTCGCCGCGTATCTTGGCCTCATGCGCCTTGCGGATCAGGGCGGGCAGGACGTGGCTGGTCTCCAGGTCATAGTTGTCGCCCGGGCCGTAGAGATTGGTGGGCATGACCGCCAGATAGCGCGTGCCGTATTGGCGGTTGTAGGCCCAACAGGTTTCGATGCCGGCGATCTTGGCCACGGCGTAGGGGCGGTTGGTGGCTTCCAGGGGGCCGGTCAGCAGATAGGATTCGCGGATGGGCTGCGGACATTCCCGAGGATAAATGCAACTGGAACCCAGAAAAAGAAGCCGACGTACCCCGGCCAGATAGGCGCCGTGGATGACGTTCGTCTGCATGGCCAGATTGGCGTGGATGAACTCCGCCGGGTAGGTGTTGTTGGCCTGGATACCGCCGACCCGGGCTGCGGCAAGGAAGATGTGCTCTGGTCGCTCGTGTTCCAAAAATGCACGCACTGTGGCCTGATCCATGAGATCCAGACGTTTCAGACGCACACGACCCTCGGCCTCGGGGACGAGCGTTGGAACTTTCGTGTGGAACGTGCCGAGAATGTTTGTGTGTCCCTGGGCGATCAAGGCGCGGATCAGGGCTCCGCCAACCATGCCGGCCGCTCCGGCCACGAGGATTTTGTCTGTCACGTTCATGTCGGATGCCCCTGCCGTCATTCCTGGGGTGCGTTGATGGAAAATCCCGCCCGTACACAGAGTTCTTCCTTTTTGGCTTCTTCCAAATCCGCCCGGACCATCTCGGCAACGAGTTCCTGAAACGAAATTTTCGGTTGCCAGCCCAGCCTGGACTTGCCCTTGGTCGGGTCGCCCAACAGGGTCTCGACTTCCGTGGGCCGAAAGTAGCGCGGGTCCACGGCGACCACGGTTTTGCCATTGGCCGGGTTGATGCCTGTTTCCGCGACGCCTTCCCCGGAAAATTCAATGGTCATGCCCAGTTCGCGGGCCGCGGCCTGGACAAAGTCCCGCACCGAATGCTGTTCGCCCGTGGCGATGACATAGTCATCGGGGGCGTCCTGCTGGAGCATGAGCCATTGCATTTCCACGTAGTCCCTGGCGTGGCCCCAATCGCGCAGGGCGTTCAGGTTGCCCAGGTACAGGCGGTCCTGAAGGCCGAGGTAAATGCGGGCCAGGGCGCGAGTGATCTTGCGGGTGACGAAGGTTTCGCCGCGCAGGGGTGATTCATGGTTGAAGAGAATGCCGTTGCAGCAATACATGCCATAGGCCTCGCGGTAGTTGATCGTGATCCAGTAGGCGTAGAGCTTGGCGCAGGCATAGGGTGAGCGCGGATAAAAAGGTGTCTTTTCTGTCTGGGGAACTTCCTGCACCAGGCCGAACAGCTCCGAGGTGGATGCTTGGTAGAAGCGCGTCTTTTTCTCCAGCCCCAGAATACGGATGGCCTCCAGCAGGCGCAGTGCGCCCAGGGCGTCAACGTTGGCCGTGTATTCCGGCGTTTCAAACGAGACCTGCACATGGGACTGGGCGGCCAGATTGTAGATTTCATCGGGCCTGATCTGCTGGATGATGCGGATCAGGTTGGACGCGTCGGTCAGGTCGCCATAGTGCAGAAAAAATCGTCGGCGTTGCTCATGCGGGTCTTGGTACAAATGATCGACCCGATCCGTGTTGAAGAGCGAGGCCCGGCGCTTGATACCGTGCACTTCGTAGCCCTTGCCCAAAAGAAATTCGGCCAGATAGGCGCCGTCCTGGCCCGTAATACCGGTGATAAGGGCTTTTTTGCCGGAAAAATGCGCGGTCATGCCACCTCCCAACTCATGATTTGCCG
>RZYB01000283.1 GCA_009930495.1 Deltaproteobacteria bacterium | reverse complement strand
GTCGCTGTGATCGAGTCGTGGCGGACATGTACATATACATTTTTTTGGAGGTGCAATGGCCAGAATTACCGTTGAAGATTGCCTGGAGAAGGTCAACAACAGATTTCTGATCGTGCAGATGGCCATCAAGCGGGTCAAGCAGTATCACGAAGGATACGAACCCCTTGTGAGCAGCAAGAACAAGGAGATCGTGACCGCGCTGCGCGAGATCGCCGAAGGCAAGGTTCTGCCAAGCGTGAACCATACCGAGGATTTTAGCTACGAATCGGAAGATCAGGACGAATAAATGGCGGATAAGCGTGATTACTATGACGTGTTGGGGGTGAGTCGGAGCGCTTCGGCCGATGAAATCAAGAGCTCCTACAGGAAACTCGCCTTCCAGTACCATCCGGACCGCAATCCGGACAACCCAGAGGCGGAGAACAACTTCAAGGAAGCGGCCGAAGCCTATGAGGTTCTGAGCGACGCGGGCAAGCGCGCCCAGTATGATCGTTTTGGCCATGCCGGCATGAATGGCCAGGGTTTTGGCGATCACTTCCATTCGTCGGACGATGTCTTTAGCGCCTTTGGGGACATCTTTGGTGATTTGTTTGGTTTTGGCGGGGCGACCGGCGGTCGACGTCGGCCCCGGGCCGGGGCCGACCTGCGTTACAACCTGAATGTATCCTTTCGCGACGCGGCCAAGGGCACGGAAGTGGATCTGAACATCCCCAAGCGGGAGGTTTGTTCTGAATGTTCCGGCTCCGGGTCGGCTCCAGGGCATGCTCCCGAGACCTGCAAACATTGTCACGGCCAGGGGCAGGTCACCCAGAGCCAGGGTTTTTTCCGTATTTCCGTGCCCTGTCCGGTTTGTCGGGGCGAGGGCAAGGTCATTACCCACCCTTGCGCCAAATGCCGGGGGCAGGGTGTCGTGCAGGTCAAAAAGAGCCTCAAGGTGCGCATCCCGGCCGGCGTGGACAGCGGCAGTCGCTTGCGTCTGCGCGGCGAGGGCGAACCCGGCGAATTCGGCGGGCCGCACGGCGATTTGTACGTGGTCATCTATGTCGACGAGGACAAGATTTTTTCCCGACGCGGCCAGGATTTGGTCATCGTGGCCGAGATCAGTATCGTGCAGGCCATTCTTGGGGCCAAGATCGATGTCCCGACTCTGGACGACCCCGTGACCCTGGAGATCCCCAAGGGTACCCAGTCCGGCAAGATACTGCGCATCAAGGGCCTTGGCCTGCCACATCTGGGCAGCACCCAGAAGGGCGATCTGTTGGTGGAGGTCTCGGTTCGTATCCCAACCAACGTGACCAAGAAACAGGAAGAATTGTTGCGCGAGTTTGAAAAGGTGGAAGATGGCCGGCCCTTGAACAAGGTCAAGGATTTTTTCAAGAAAGCCATGGGTGATTAGACAAAACCCAGGAACCGACGAGGCCGGAAGCAGTGCTTGCCGGCCTTTTTCATTTGTGGAGGTGAACGATGGAACAGAAGCTGACGCACATCGACGAAGCGGGCAACGTGGTCATGGTCGATGTCGGGGACAAGGCGGAGACCAAGCGTCGGGCCGTGGTCCGGTGCCGGGTGGTCCTCAACGCGCATACGTTTGGGCTTTTGACGCAAAACGCCCTGCCCAAGGGCGACGTGTTGACCACGGCCAAGGTGGCCGGGATCATGGCCGCCAAGAAAACCTGGGAACTCATCCCCATGTGCCACCCGATTTTGATTTCCTCCGTGGATGTGCGCCTGGTTCCCGTGCCAGCCGATTTGTCCATCGAAATCGAAGCCGAGTCCCGGACCACCGGTCCCACCGGCGTCGAAATGGAAGCGCTCATGGCCGCCCAGGTCGCGGCCATGACCATCTACGACATGTGCAAGGCCGTGCAGCGCGACATCCGCATCACGGATTGTCGGTTGACGCATAAGAGCGGCGGCCGAAGCGGCGAATTTAACGCCGAGTAGTCATCGCGAATTGGCAAAACAGGGCCGGGCACGGGGTGCTTGGCCTTTTTTTATGTGCGGGTGGTATCGCGGTGGAGTCTCGAGGGCTATGAACTACCCGCACCTATGCTTTGCAGCATAGGTGGGGTTTCGTGCTTCGACGGGGGCCCGGCTTGTGAGCCGAGTCTGACGCCCCTCCATTTTTTTTGATCGCAAGTTCCTCCATTCTTCCACGTCTGAAAGGCGGTTTCCGAAACGATTCGGGGTGTGATCTTGTCCAGATCGCGTCGGTTCGCCACCCGCTCATGAGGACCAGTTCACGCACGGAGGTCCTTAGGTTCGTGGAGTCCTAGTTGCCGCTGTTATGCGAAACTCGTGCGTTTTAGAAGGTTGAGCAGGTAGCGGCCGTAGCCGTTCTTGGATAGGGGTTGAGCCAAGCGGGCAACTTGGTCCGCATCGAT
>RZYB01000282.1 GCA_009930495.1 Deltaproteobacteria bacterium | reverse complement strand
GTTGAAATAGATGTATTCATTGCGGCCGGAGCGTTCCAGGGCCTGGATGTAGAATTTTTCCGCGTCTTCCAGGTGGCCGGATTTGCGCAGGGCCATGCCTAGTTTGTTGAAGACGTTGGCGGAGTCCGGACTGTCCGCGTAGGCGGCCTTGAGGTGGGTCAGGGCGTCCTCGTATTGTCCAAATTCCATGTACATGTCGGCCATGGCCAGCTTGAGATCGTTGTCGTGCGGCGCGGCATCGATGAGTTTGTTGATGATCTGGCGGGCTTTGTCGGGTTCATCGGCCTGGAGGAGTTCCCGGGCCAGGGCGATTTGCTTGCGTTTGTATTCTTCCAGGGCGGCGATATGGGCGTTGGCCTCTTCGGTCAGATTTTCCTGAAGAAAAGCGAACAGGTTGGACAACCCGGCAAGAAATTCCCGTTCCTCGCCGGGCGTGTAGGTGATTTGGAGCGGATAGATTTTTTGAAGGCCGCGGTCATTGGCCAGCAAATACGCCGCTTTGTCCAGGGCTTCGGTGAAGGCCTGTTGTTCGTGTTTCATCAGCTGCGACTTGAGCACGAAACCGACGGCGTCATGGATGTTGGCCACCGCGGCTAGGAGCTTGCCTTGTTTGAGCAGCATGTGCACTTCGCCAAGTTGTTTTTTTGCCTTGAGGATATCCGCGGACATAGCTGCTCCAGGGTAAGATTATTGGACCTGACCAGTTTCCAGCATGCGCCGGAATCGACCAAAGAAGTACTGGCTGTCATGCGGGCCGGGGCCTGCTTCCGGATGATGCTGGACACTAAAAATAGGTTTGGTCCGGTGCCGGAAGCCTTCCAGGGTGTTGTCGTTGAGATTGACGTGGGTCTGTTCTAAAAAGGGCAGGCTGGAAATGTCCACGCAGAATCCGTGATTTTGCGAGGAAATTTCAATTTTGCGGGTGATGTCGTCACGAACCGGATGGTTGATGCCGTGATGCCCGAACTTGAGTTTGAAGCTGGTTCCGCCCAGGGCGATGCCCAAGAGCTGGTGCCCGAGGCAGATACCGCCCACGGGGTAAGCTTCGCAGAGCTCTTTGATGATGGCGATGGCTCCGGTCAATGTGGCCGGATCT
Organism: Deltaproteobacteria bacterium; assembly: GCA_009930495.1. Classification (NCBI taxonomy): domain Bacteria; kingdom Pseudomonadati; phylum Myxococcota; class Myxococcia; species Deltaproteobacteria bacterium. Next base: position 1,307 of record RZYB01000282.1, on the reverse strand, counting down.
CCGGGGCCGTTGGAGAGGAAGACGCCGTGTGGCGCCAGTTTTTTGACATATTCAGCCGGAAACTGCGGTGGCACGACCAACATGGTCAGATTCTCGGCGGCCAGCAGGCGCAGGATGTTCCATTTGATCCCATAGTCATAGACCACGACCCGGAGGCGGTCCGCGTCCTTGTCGGGCCACACGGGCAGGTCGCCGTCCATGCGGGCGGGTTTGGGCCCTTCGGCGGTCCAGATGTAGGGCTCCTTGGGCGCGACGAAATCGACCAGGTTGGCGCCTTCCATGGAGGGCAGGGCCTTGGCCTTGGCGGCCAGCTCCTCGGGCGAGATGTTCGCGGTGGAAATCATGCCGCGCATGGCGCCATGGATGCGCAGATGGCGGGTCAGGGCGCGGGTGTCGATGCCTTCCAACCCCATGATGCCGTGTCGGACCAGATAGTCGGGCAGGCTTTCCGTGGCCCGCCAGTTCGACGGTTTTTTACAGCATTCCTTGACGATGAAGGCCGGGCAATGCACCCGGGCCGATTCCACGTCGTCCAGATTGACGCCGTAATTCCCGATCAGGGGATAGGTCATGCAGACCATCTGGCCATAATAGGATGGGTCGGTCAGGATTTCCTGATACCCGGACATGCCGGTGTTGAAGATGACTTCGCCGCCGGCTTCGCCCTGGCCGGTAAAGGACTGGCCGGCAAACCAGGTGCCGTCCTCCAGGGCAAGTAGTGCTTTCATATATGTTCTCCTCGCATGAGTTCGCAAATTGTGGGCAGATCTTCGGGCCGGTCCACGCCATGACTTTGGCGGGTTGTGATGGCCACGTGGATGGGGATGTCGGCTTCGAGCAGGCGGAGCTGTTCCAGCTTTTCCAGCCGCTCCAGCGGACTTTCGCCTAAAGCGCTGAATTTTTCAAGAACGGGAAAGCGGAAGGCGTAGAGGCCGATGTGGCCGATATGGCTGGGAGATGTGTCGCGGCCAAAGGGAATGGGACTGCGCGAAAAATACAGGGCCCGTCCCGAGGCGGCGCGCGCGATTTTGACCCTGTCCGGCGAGGCGGCCTCCTCGGGGCTGATTTTGTGCCCAAGGGTGGTGACCTGCACGGCCGGATCGTCGAAGGGGGTGATCAACTCCGTGAGCATGGCCGGGTCGAGGGCCGGTTCGTCGCCCTGGACATTGACCACCACCGTGTCGGCTGTCGTCTCGAGCAGGCGCGCGGCCTCCAGGACGCGGTCCGTGCCGCTGGGATGATCCGGGCTGGTCATGACCACGGGCACGTCCAGTTCCTTGGCCTTGGCGTGGATGCGCTCGTCGTCC
>RZYB01000281.1 GCA_009930495.1 Deltaproteobacteria bacterium | reverse complement strand
CCAACCGGCATGTGTATCTGAACCTGTGCCAGAGTTACGAGGGCGAATTTTCCGCCATCACCGGAAAAGTTCCCGACGCGGATGGCGTGTTCGCCTTGGACACCGAGATCGGCGGCATGGTCCTTGGATTCGTGCTGTACGTGGACAGCCATCCCGTTGGCTTCGCGGCCATCAAGGTCGAGGCGGACATGCACGAGATTCTCGAGTTCTATGTTGTTCCGTCCGTGCGCAATCGCCACCTGGGGCGGGATTTTGCCCAGGCGCTCTTTGCGCGGTATCGGGGGCGGTGGCAGGTCAAGCAGCTGGAGGCGGCTCGATACGCCACCCGTTTTTGGGTTCGGGTTATCGCCGAGTTCACGCGGGGTGCATTCGAGCAGGACATGTATGACGACGCCTATTGGGGCCGGGTGACGCGGCAGTGTTTTGATTCGGCAGGGTCGGCCAGGAAAATGGCGAAACAGGGCCGTTGATGTGGGCCGTGCCGTTTAAGGGGATGCGGCGGCTGATGTTGTGAGTGTTCTCCACGTGCTGAGTGGGCGTGGATGCGGGTGGCGCCGTGGCGGTTGGAAGGTTTGCCTGGATGGACGAGCGGCGTTTCGGTCCGGACTGAAACGCCACTCGCCGGGTGCGGCCAGCCTAGCCGGGAATGACCGGAGGCGGCGCGGGTTTGTCTTCGCCCATCGGGATTTCGAAGGTTTGTTTGGGCGGGTTGATTTTGTCTATGATTTTGGCGTGATAATCTTCTTCCCGCAGCCCTTTGTAGAGGCTGTGGCACATGATGACCAGGACGATGGCAAACGGGAGTCCCGTGGCTATGGACGCGCTTTGCAGCGCCACCAAGCCGCCACCCATGAGCAAGGCCGCGGCGCAGACTCCTTCCATGGCGGCCCAGAAGATGCGCTGCGGGATGGGGGAGTCGAGCTTGCCACCAGAGGTGAGATGGTCGACCACCAGCGACCCGGAATCGGAAGAGGTCACAAAGAATACGACCACGAGCGCGATGCCGATCAAGGATGTGATCCGTGACAGGGGGAAATGTTCGAGCATGACAAAAAGCGCGGTGGAGACGTCCCTGCTTACGGCGCCGGCGATATCGACGTTATCCGCGATCTGGAGCCACAGGGCCGAACCTCCGAACGAGGACATCCATAGGAACGACAGAAGCGTGGGGAAAATCATCACGCCGAGGATGAATTCCCGAACAGTCCGGCCCTTGGATATTCTGGCGATGAACATGCCCACGAACGGAGACCAGGATATCCACCAGCCCCAGTAAAAGATGGTCCATGGATTCTGCCAGTTGCTGCCCTCGGCGCCATAGTAGGTTTCGACCCAAAAACTTAATTGGGGCAGATTTTGGATATAGAACCCAATGTTTTGCGTGAATGCCTTGAAAATATAGACCGTCGGACCAACCACGCACAGAAAGACCATGAACGCCCCGGCCAGATAGATGTTGCCCTGGCTGAGCAGCTTGACGCCTTTGTCGAGTCCGGCCGTGACCGAAAAAATGGCCAGTAGGGTGATGGCCGCGATGAGTATGACCGCGACAATCTCGGTGTTGGGCGTTCCAAAGAGGTAGGAGAGACCCGACGACACCTGTTTCACGCCCAGGCCCAGGGATGTCGCCAGTCCGAAAAGCGTTGCCAGCACGGACAGGATATCGATGAGGTTGCCCCAGAATCCGTAAATTTTTTCGCCGAGTAGCGGATAAAAGACCGACCTGATGGTGAGTGGAAGGCCACGGTTATAGGCGAAAAATGCCAGGGACAATCCGACCAGGGCATAGATGGCCCACGGATGGATGCCCCAATGGTAATATGTGAGCCCCAAGGCCACCTGGGCGGATTGCGGGGACTTGGGGGGAACGTCGAACATGGGGGAGGGCGTCATGTAGTGGAAGATCGGTTCGCCCACGCTCCAGAACATCAGGCCGATGCCCATTCCCGCGCTGATCAGCATGGCATACCAGCTGAAAGTGGAGAATTCCGGCAGGGCGTCCGGGCCGCCGATTCTGATCCGGCCAAGGTCGCTGGACGCGATAATAATCATGGCGACAACAAAGAAATTGGCAGAGAGAATGTAAAACCACCCGAATGTATTGCCGATTCCGTCAAGGAGACGTTGAAAGAAGACCGCCGATTGCTCCTTGAAGACAAGGGTCAGGATGATGAAGAGCACAAGGAGAATTCCGGCTCCGAAAAAAACCTGGGGATGGATGTCGAACCCGTATCCAACCATGTTGTCTTCGCCAGGGGTGTGTCCTTGGGAGTCATCGTAATAACTTTTTGTCGGGACAATCTGTAAACCGCGAAATGTACGGCGTTCATGAATGGCTTTTTGTTTCTGTTTTTCGTAATGTTGCTTCGCGAGTTCGATTGCTTTACGTTCGTAGGTTCGTTCTTTTCGCTT
>RZYB01000280.1 GCA_009930495.1 Deltaproteobacteria bacterium | reverse complement strand
GCCGGCGATAGCGGCTTCAGCTTCATCGTCATCCCGGCCATGACCGGCGTTCACGCCGCCTTTGCCCTGAACGCCCCGAATTACGACAATTTCGGCAGCCAACCCCTTATCGGCTGGGTCGCGGGCGTGCATCTGGACAATCTGGGCAAGGAAAAACCCAGGGTCTTCGACGGGCTGACCGGCGAATGCGCCGACAACGCCGCCATGGTCATGCACGTCACCCTGCCCCGAAACAAGGCCGTGGACGTGGGCATCGTCAACATCTTCGAACAGGGCGAGGGCGACACCCTGACCTTTGGCGCCGACGGCTTCGCCTGCACCGATGTCCTGGTCAATGGGGTCAAGGAAAACTTCGCGGCCTACATCGAACGCAACAAGCTCGACACCAAACTGCCCCTGGTGGCCGACTATTACGGCGCATTGGTCAACATCAGCTTCCAGAGCGTGACGGCCGAGGAGGTCAAATTCTACGCCCCGGTTTTCCACGGCGTGCGCTACAAACACGCCAAGGCCGTCAGCGATTACGCCACGGCCTTCGACGGCCAGCTCAAAAAAATCGGCCTGTCCCAGGACAACGTCGTGTTCTCCTGCAACTGCATCCTGAACTATTTGTACTCCGGGCTGGAAGGCAAGAACACGGCCCCCTTTGTCGGCCCCATCACCTTTGGTGAAATCGCCTACCAGCTTCTGAATCAAACCCTGGTCTACCTGGAAATGCACGATAAATAAGCGGTTGTTCCTCTCTTCCGCGTGGGCATGGTCTTCGGGCCGTGCCCTTTTTTGTTGGCGGAGCCATGGGCGTCCCCGCGTTGCCTCCCGGCCGGCTTTGGGATAGCCCCGCCCAAAACAGTGGAGGACCCATGCCCATGCTTCCCGAAGACGCCCAGGTCCCCGGCGGGGTGTATCTCTGCCAGGCCGGGCCGGATATTTCCTGCGGCAGCTGCTGCGGGCTTTACAACATGACGGATTTACGCCGCGAGCGCCTGCGAAACATCCTGCTGGAACGCACGGAGCGTTTCGCGGCCGTTACCCGGAACGTGGACGCGATTCTGGCCTTTGAACAGGAACGTTTCGCGCGGGAAGGCACGGACTATCCCCTCGCGGATTTTCATCACTGCGTTTTCGTCGGACTCATCCAGGACGGCGGAGAACGTGTCGGCTGCCTGCTGCACCCTCTGGCATCGGGCAACAAGGGCGTGGACTGGCGGGGGCTGAGCTTTTACGGGGGCGCGGCCTGCAAGCTCTTTTTCTGCCCAAGCCATCACCTGGGCGCGGCGAAATGGAAACGGGTGGCACGGGAGGTCGTCGACGACTGGTTCGACTATGGCCTGATCGCGCCGGAATACCGGCTGAACCAGGCCCTGATCGAGGAGGTCGAGGCGCGGGCTGGCCGGGAGATCGACCCGGACGCCATGGACGCGGACCTCAAAGCCGCCCTGGCCGCGCTGTTTCGGCTCAAGGTCCAGTGGCCGTTCCGCGCCCCGGACGCGCCCCTGGCCTGGAATTTCTTCAGCACCAGAAACACCGACCGCCGGGAGAGGCTCGGCTCGATTCTGGACAATGAGCCCAGGCTGCGGACCATCCTGCACGAACTGGACACCCAGCCGGAGCATGTTCCATCCGCCCTGAGGTTGCTGGAAGAGCGTTTGACGCGCGCCGCGGAGGAAATACGCCGAGGCTGGACGGACGTCAGCGCAGATGAGCGCGACAAATCCGATCCCAGGAGCCGTCGCGGCGCATGGCCTGAAGCTCTTTATTGAAGCGCTCCAAAAGAGGGACCAGATTCTTGGATTTCGGAAAGGACAGATAGGTCAAATTGGCGGCCAGGGGCCGGGGCAAGGCCACGAGGCGATTGCCTGGATCGAGACGATCGCGGAGCAGGGCCAGACTTTCGGCCGTGATCACGATGGCATCCACCCGGCCCAGCAGCAACCGGCCGATATTGGCCTGGTCGTTGGCCACCGGATCGGCCAAGATCCTGCCCCCGGCCACGGCGTGGTCGAACCCGTTCCCGTAGGACCACCCGCGCATGACGCCGATGCGCTTCCCGGTCAGATCCCCGGCCTCGGAAAACGGAAACTCCTGACCGCGCAAGACGTAGAGCAACAGCCGTTCCTCGAAGATGGGCTCGGAGTAGTCGTACGTCTCCAGTCGCGCCGTATTCATGTACAAACCGCCAAGGCCCCAGACTCCGGCATCGGCGCCCTGTCGCGCCCGCAACCAGGGAAACGCCAGAAGCCTGACGCCCACGCCCATGCGCCGGAAGGCCTCGGCGATGATGGCCGGATACAGCCCCCGCGCCTGCCCGTTGTCCTGATACATGAACGGCGGGTTGGCCTGATCAAAGGCGATGGTTTCCAAGGCGTGCCCCGGCGTGGCCGTCATCAGGGCAAAGAGCACCGCGACCACCCATCCCGCAAAAAATTTTGCCACCA
>RZYB01000279.1 GCA_009930495.1 Deltaproteobacteria bacterium | reverse complement strand
TGCTGGTTGACCTTGACCGGATACACGCCCCGAAAGTCGGCCTTGTAATTCAGCCCCTGAATGGCCTTGGAAAATGACGCGTGCAGCAGGGAAATCTGGGCGTCGAGCAAATTTTCGATACGCAGCAACACCGGCAGACCCAGGCCACGCTCCTGCAAGCCACTGATGATGGACGGGATGGGCACGCACACATCCTTGCCCGGAAACGGCGTGATGCCGAGATTGCCATCGGGCGTGACCGTGAAGTAGCCGCCGCCCCAGTTATCCACGCCGTAGAGTTCCGCGGAACGGCCAACGGTCCATTTTTCGAGAGTCCGAGATCGCATCAATTTCCTCCACCAGAAACGCTGTAAATGCAGGCCAGGACGGACCGGGCCAATGTTGGCCCCCGTCTAAACAGCGGGGGTCGAACCGTCAACACAACTCATGCCCCGCGCCCAAACGGCATGAAAAAGCTTCACGCCCAAGCATTGTCTTGACCCAAGGCATGGACTATCTGCCACGAGGCCAGCCCAACCCTGGAGGACCACATGCCATTTCTTGAAATTCTCGCCATTGCCGTGGCCCTGGCCATGGACGCCTTCGCCGTGGCCATCGCCTCGGGGGTGGCCCTCAAAACCGTCACCGCCCGTCAGACCTTTCGTCTGTCCTGGCATTTCGGGCTGTTCCAGGCCTTCATGCCCATCATTGGCTGGGCCGGCGGGTTCGCCGTGCGCGACTATTTTTTACGCTTCGGCCATTGGGCCGCCTTCGCCCTGCTTCTCTATATCGGCGGCCACATGTTCTGGGAAGGACTAAGCCACGACGCGGATGACGTCTGTCTGGACCCAACCCAGGGCACGCGGCTGATCATGCTGTCCATCGCCACGAGCATCGACGCCCTGGCCGTGGGCCTGAGTCTGGCCATGATCGGCGCGTCCATCTGGTATCCGGCGGTCGTCATCGGAATTGTCGCCCTGGCCTTGACGGCCATGGGAATGTATCTCGGAGCGGCTCTGGGCTGCCAGACCAGACTTGGGCACTACGCCGAAATTCTTGGCGGCGGCGTGCTCATGGCCATCGGCGGTAAAATCCTGTGGCAGGGGCTCTAGGCCCAGACCGAATCCGCCCGCGCCGGACGCCAGCCTCGTTGGCCGGGCATCAATTCTTCCGACAATCCTCGAAATCCTTCCTGATTTCCTTCAGTTCCCGGCGGTATCCCCCGGCATCGCCGTAATCCACGAACCGATCATAGCGGGAATGGGTGCTTTTGGGCAGCCGCGCGTGCCGGATGGGACACCAATACTGTTCGGTGCGGCCGGCGATTTCGCGCAGATAGGACATAAGCCCGTTGAAATAGCTGCAATAGACACAGTTCATCCTTTCCACCCAGTTCAAATATTTGAGCTTATGGCGATCGATGACGATATGCTCGCTGCGTTTCACGATGGGGATGCCGTAGACCGGAAAACAGACGATCTGGTAGAAAAAAACGAAAAAATCCAAAAAAAACGCCGGAATCAAGGCAAACCAGATAATCGGGATGGTCAACACCTTGAAGACGCCCGACTCGTACACATAGGATGTCCAGCGCGTGAGCAGTTCGCGGTGGGCAGCTTCCACCTCCTGGCTGAAGCGAACCCGCTTTTTTTCCACCGTGTACCGGAACTCTTCCTGCTTGGCGGCCAGTTCGCGGACCAATTCCCGCTCCAGCTCCTCAATTTTGTCACGAATCTCCCGAAAAGTGTCTCTCATGCGCTCTCCTTGTGCTGATCAGGCGGTCCTACATGCTCCGCCTCCCCGCCACAACCCGCCAGAAATGCCATTTTTCCCCAGCCCACCGCCCAATCGTCGACCTAGGCAAGACACTTGCATTCATCCTGGCGACATATCCAGACCAACCGGGAGTAGAATATGAACACCACAATGCGCGGATTCACCTTGGTCGAGCTTTTGGTCGTCGTGGCCATTATCGGCATTCTCGCGGCCATCGCCATTCCCCAATTCACCAAATTCAAACGCGAAGGGGCCGTGGCCCACGCCCAGGCGGATTTGAAAAACTGCATGGGCGAAGCCACGAGCCAGGAAATCGTCAACGGCCTCCAGACCCTGAATTGCACCGACATGGCCGGCAACCAGCTCGACTGCACGGTGACCATCCACGTCACCAATGGCAGCATCACCCTGAACTCCTGTACCAATCATGACTACAACGGTTTCCTCCTGACCTGCGTTCTGACGAACAACATCCCCTCCTGCACCCCCTGACGGTTCCCGTCATCATGAAAAGCGACCTGTCGCCAATTTTCGTCACCCATACACCGTGCCCTCGCGAATCAGACGGGGACCAGGGGCAGAGCCCAGGGTTCCCGCGCCTTGCCCGGTCACAAGCCCAAAAATCTGGCCGCGCCGGAGACAAAATCCCGCGCAAGGGCGGATCGGACAACACCAAGTCCG
>RZYB01000278.1 GCA_009930495.1 Deltaproteobacteria bacterium | reverse complement strand
TGGCGACAAGCTTTTCCACGGCAGCTATGTCCGCTATCTGGAGAACCAGCTGCGCAAGGTCTTTCGTTTGGACAAGACGCCCATCCGCATGGTCTTCCGCTCCAGTCACGACGACGACAAATAGGCCGGCTGGACGCGGCCAGGGAGTGAGCGGGAGCGAGCGGCGAATGTGATCGTGGCTCCGTCCCGCACCTCTCCGGGGGATTGCCCCCTGGATCCGATCAGGGCATCCCTGGCGGGGCTCCCTTGACCCGTCAAGACCCATGTCCTAGTGTCCCCCGACGCTCCGGATGGCCGTTTAGGCCCCACAAATGACACGCCCATATCGAGGAGGACCCATGGTTCAGAAAGCAGACAAAATTTGGTTCGATGGCAAACTGGTGCCCTGGGACGAAGCCCAGGTCCATGTCCTGACCCACACCCTGCATTACGGCGTGGGCGTGTTCGAGGGCATCCGCTGTTACACCTGCGCGGATGGCGGTTCGGCCGTGTTCAGGCTGGAAGAGCATGTGGACCGGCTTTTTCTGTCGGCCAAGATCAATGAGATGGTCATTCCTTTTTCCCAGGCCGAAATCTGCCAGGCCATCCTGGACACCCTGAAGGCCAACAAGCTGGCCGAGGGTTATGTCCGTCCCCTGTCCTTCATCGGTGCCGGAGCCATGGGCGTATTTCCGGGCGACAATCCCATCCAGACCATCATCGCCACCTGGCCCTGGGGCGCGTATCTGGGGGCCGAAGCCCTGGAAAAGGGCATCCGGGTCAAGACCTCGACCTTCACCCGGCATCACGTCAACGTCATGATGACCAAGGCCAAGACCTGCGGCAACTACGTCAATTCGGTCCTGGCCAAGCGCGAGGCCCTGGCCGACGGCTACAACGAGGCCCTCATGCTCGACGCCGAGGGCTATGTGTCCGAGGCCACGGGCGAGAATGTCTTCATTGTCCGAAACGGCGTCATCAAGACTCCGCCCCTGGGCTCCATCCTGGCCGGAATAACCAGGGATTCCCTGATGCTTCTGGCCGAGGACCTGGGCTATGACGTGGTCGAGGACCGCTTCACCCGCGATGAACTGTACTGCGCCGACGAGGCCTTTTTCAGCGGCACTGCCGCCGAGGTCACGCCCATTCGCGAGGTGGATCGGCGCGTCATTGGCCAGGGGAGCCGTGGCCCGGTGACCAAGGCCTTGCAGGACGCCTATTTCAGGGTGTTGCGCGGCGAAAATCCGAAATACGGCAAATGGTTGAGCCGTTACAGCTTCTAGCCCGCTTCGGGCGCCGACATTCCGGGCTCCGATTCCGGAGCCCGGTTCACCACCGAGTTTCAAGCCCATGAGTCAGGACAGTCTTACCGCGCGTTATCGCCCCCAGAATTTTGCCGCCGTGGCCGGTCAGGAAGCCGTGAAAAGCATCCTGTCCAGGGCCGCGTCCACCGGCCGGGTCGCGCCGGCCTATCTGTTCAGCGGCACCCGTGGCGTGGGCAAGACCACCCTGGCCCGTATTTTCGCCAAGGCGCTCAATTGCGTGAACGGCCCGGCTGCCGAGCCGTGCAACCAGTGCCCCATCTGCCGTCAGATCACCCAGGGCGCGGCCGTGGACGTGGCCGAAATCGACGGTGCGTCGAACACCGGCGTGGACAATGTCCGTCGCCTGAAAGAGGACGTGGGCTACGCGCCCCTGGAATGCCGCTTCAAGGTCATCATCATTGACGAAGCGCACATGCTTTCCAAGGCGGCTTTCAACGCTCTTCTGAAGACGCTTGAAGAGCCGCCGGGGCACGTGACCTTCATCATGGCCACGACCGAGCCGGAAAAATTTCCCCAGACCATCATCAGCCGTTGTCAGCATTTCGTCTTCAAGCGTCTGCCCCAGGCCGAACTGGCCGCGCATCTGCACCGCGTCCTCGAAGCCGAAGGCCTTGCGGCCGAGCCATCGGCTGTAAACCTCATTGCCCGGCGCGGAGCAGGGTCCGTGCGCGATTGCATGTCGCTCTTGGGTCAGGTTTTGGCTTTGGGCGCGGGAGATCTGCGCCTGCATGACGTGCGCGAGGTGCTCGGGCTGGCCGGACAGGAAGTGTTCGTGCGTCTGGCCGAGTGCGTCCAGGGTCGCGATCTGCTTGGTCTGAACGCGCTTTTGACCGAGGTGTTGGACCAGGGCGTGGATTTGGGCTTTTTTTTGCGCGAACTCGGGGCCTGCTGGCGCAATCTGTTTCTGCTGGCCCAATTGGGCGACGGCGCGCGGGGCATTATCGATCTGCCGGCCGAGGAAGTGGACGCCTGGGCCGCCCTGGCGCCGGGTTTCGCCCTGCCGCATCTGCACGCGGCCTGGCAGATGACCATGGACAGTCAAAGAAAGATTCTGACCAGCACCGAGCCGGCCCTTGCCCTGGAGTTGCTTTTGGTCAATCTGGCCTGTCTGCCCGATTTGCTGGCCGTGGGTG
>RZYB01000277.1 GCA_009930495.1 Deltaproteobacteria bacterium | reverse complement strand
ATGCTCCGCCGACGCGCGGCCAGGCCGGCGGAGCAGACCCACGTCTTCTGGGACGAGGGCACGCCCCTGACCGGGGACCGCATGAGCCACATTTTTACCTGGATCGCCCGCGAGCTTGGACTGAACGATGGATTCACCCGCGCCCAAGACAAAATTGTTTTTCACAGCCTCCGGCACACCTACGGCACGCTGGCAATCATGTCCGGGATGAGTGTATTGACCTTGAAACAGCTCATGGGGCACCGCACCCTGGAGACCACGGAACGGTATGTGCATTTGGCGGAGGAATTTTTGCGCGGAGAAGCGTTGCGCTAACATTACGCATCCCTCCGTGCGACGACTTCCAGTCCGCGACGCTCCATCCATTCCAGCAAATACGCCGTGGGATACATCGCGCGGTGCCCCACAAGAAACCGCAGTCTCGGGCCGGTCTGGAGCGAATCCATATTGGCCAGTGTTTTCGGGCTAAGTTCCAGCCCCAACACCTCGGCCACTCGCTCCCGAGCTATCGCCACGGGCAGCACGGCCAGCAGGGGGCGCAACGCGGCGACCTCTGGCGGCGTGATGCCGTTCGCCATGCCGATTTGCGCCGCATAATCCAGCCGCCCGCGGATTATCTCCTCGCCGGGGTCGTCCCGATGTTTTGTTTTCGGCCTCGCCATGTTCACTCCTTGACTTCCATGTTGATAAAAACCTACACTTGTTTCATATACGAAACACAAAACACCAAAAAAAAGAAACAGATACCAGAGCTCTTATGCTAATTCCATCAAGCTGTTTCTTTTTCAAATTTACTCTTTAATGCCACAATGAAATCAGGGTTGAACATCACAGTGGGGAGGCCACACGCAATACTGGCATTAAGCACCTCCACCGCCGAATATCCATTGTCGGCGGCCCAGGCGCAAAGCTCGCCGTACAGGGCGGCGTCAATCCAGAAATTGACCTGCTCCCGCTCGCGGTACGTCACCTTGCGGCCGCGTTTCAGCATCATGTCGTCAGTCATCGCTGGGCTCCGGAAGCAGTTCCGGCGGCAGGCCGGCGTCGACCAGGCGGCGGCGGTGCTCCGATGTAAGATAAATGCCCCGCAAAATTTGCAGAGTGCGGGCATACGAAAGGCCAAGGTGAGCCGCGAGACGACGCTTGGTGATGCGTCGCTCCCGCAGCCATGCGTCCAATCGTGAACGTCGTGTCGGCTGTTGTATCAACTCCATACTATCCTCGCTCATTTTGTTGCAAATACAGAACACAAATACAACAATGTGAAACACCTGTCCAGAAGGGGGAAACAACAATGACAAAAAAAAGGGACGGCGTTCGCTGTAATGAGCGATTGGCGAAAGTGTTGGACACATACCAGGGGAAGCGCGCGGACTTGGCCGCGGAACTTGGAATGTCGCGGACCAAGCTTTGGAGCTGGGCCAGCTCCAAGGGCAAGACGGAGCCAAAATTTTCCGAGCTGCTGGCCATCGGCGAAAAATTTACCCTGAATATGAATTGGCTGTTTTACAGCGAGGGAGAAATGTTTCGCGCCATTGGCGTGCCCGCCAAGGTGGTCCCCTTGAGCATCGTGCCGCGCCGGACGGAAAACGTTGGCGAATGCCCGACGCCGTACCGTGTCGGACCGGTCGAGGTCGAAATTTCGGAAGAAGAGTACAACTCCCTGTTGGCCCAATACAATTTGCACGAGGCCGCCTATGCCATGTTGCGGCAGGCCGGAGCCAACCCGGAAATTTTGCGCGCCATCACTCATGCCATTGTCTCCATGCCCATAGATGCCAGCACCGCCGAAACCTACACAGCCATGAAAATCGCCGTGGAAGGGATCGTAGCCTCGTTGCTCGCGGCGGGCGCCGGACCGGACGCCATTGTCCGGACCGTGCTCGCCGTCCTTGCCCGGCCATTCTGATGACCGGGCAAGGTTGTCTATACGGAAACGGCGGCCCGATCCGGCACGCCTTTTTTGAGGATGGACGACACCGCCGTGCGCAGATCGGCGGTTGACGCGTTAAAGCCCGATAACAGCGTGACCACCGTGACGATCAATGCGCTCATGGCCTTGAGCGCGTGCTCGTCCGGGACAGGGCGCGGCGCCGCTGGCTTTGGCGTGACCGGAAGTTTGTTTAAGGCCTGGGCCACGTCCATGACGCCCTCGGCGCGGGCATCGCGGAGCATTTTTTCCAGGCTTTCCGGAGCGGACGCGGACGTCAGACGCCGGGCCTGGACCTCGTCGATTTGGGACTGGACCCAGTCGATAGCGTCCTGGAGCCAGGCCGTGGGGAGCAGGGTGTACGAGGGGAGGGAGTAGCGCGCCGCGACCATGGCAAAGGCGTCGCGGTGATGGATGCAGCCCAGCCGCGCCCAGACGTTGATCAGGTTGTGCAGGGGTTGCCGGTCGGCGACGGTGGAGATGACGGCGGTTTCGGGGGCCTTGCGGGT
>RZYB01000276.1 GCA_009930495.1 Deltaproteobacteria bacterium | reverse complement strand
AGTGGCCGCGGAATCTTCTGGCGCGGCCACATCCTCTTCGGCCATGGCCGTGGCGGGCGTCACCGCGTCAGGCCGCGTCCGCTGCGGATCGACAGTTTCTTCCTGATCACGGATAATCCTGGATTCCCCGTTCATGCCTTGCCCTTGGCTTCGCCATTGGCCTCCGAGGCGGGCTTGGCCGTCTCGACACCATCGGCTTTCGAGGCGGTTTCTGGAAAGAGTTCCTTCTTGGCCTCCTCGGTTTTGACTTTCTGCTCGGCCTGTTCGGCTTCCATTTCAATGGTCCGCTTCACGTCGGTGCTGACCCGGCGGAACTCGCCCAGGGCCTTTCCCAGGGAACGGGCAATTTCCGGCAACTTGCTCGGCCCAAGAATGATCAATGCAACCACGAGGATAACTACCAGCTCCGTTGAGCCAATTCCAAACATACGGCGTGCTCCGATAAGGATTTAGTGCGGTCCGTTATTCCCACTCGATGGTGCTCGGCGGCTTGGACGAAATGTCGTAAACCACGCGATTTACCCCTTTGACTTCATTGATGATCCGGTTCGAAATCCGGGCCAGTATCTCACTGGGCATCCGCGACCAGTCCGCGGTCATGGCGTCGATGGAATCCACGATCCGCAGGGCAATGACATGCTCGTACGTTCTTTCATCTCCCATGACACCGACGGTCTTGAGCGGCAAAAGGACGGCAAAACCCTGCCAAACCTTGTAGTACCAGTTGGAAGCCATGAGCTCGTGCTGCACGATCTTGTCCGCCTGACGCAGAATTTCCAGCCGCGACGCCGTGATCTCGCCCACGACGCGAATGGCCAGACCCGGACCAGGAAAGGGATGCCGCCAGACGATGAAATCCGGCAGGCCCAGTTCCTGGGCCACTTTGCGCACTTCGTCCTTGAACAGTTCCCGCAAGGGTTCGATCAGGGCCAGATTCATTTTTTCCGGCAAGCCGCCAACATTGTGATGGCTCTTGATCACGGCCGAAGGGCCCTTGAAACTGACGGACTCAATGACGTCGGGATAGAGCGTGCCTTGCGCCAGATATTTCACACCACTGATTTTCTTGGCTTCCTCTTCGAAAACCTCGATAAAGGTGTAGCCGATGATCTTGCGTTTCTGCTCGGGGTCCTCGATCCCGTCCAAGCGGGACAAAAATTTATCCTGCGCCTTGATGTAATGCAGATTGAGATCGAAATGCTCGCGCAGATACCCAACGACCTCCTCGCCTTCCCCGGCCCGGAGCAGGCCGTTATCCACGAAAATACAATGCAGATTCTTGCCGATGGCCTTGTTCAGAAGCACCGCGACCACGGTCGAATCGATGCCACCGGACAACCCGCAGACGACCTTGTCCTGCCCGATCTGGGTTGGCAGATTTTGGAGCAGGGAATCCACGAAGGACGACATGGTCCAGGAGGACTTGAGTCCCGCGACCTGAAAAAGAAACGTGCGCAAAATCTCGTCGCCCTGCTCGGTGTGGGCCACTTCCGGATGAAACTGAAGCGCGTACATCTTGCGATTCACGTCGGCCATGGCCGCGATTTCGATGGTGGATGTCTTGGCTGTCACCGTGAATCCGGGAGGCGGAGCCAAAACGTGGTCTCCGTGCGACATCCAGGCCGTCAGGCCGCCCTCGCCGGCGAGCCGCTCCCACAACGGACAGGGCGCGACAAATTGCAGTTCGCTGCGGCCATACTCGCGATCCGTCGACGGCGCCACCCGGCCGCCCAAAAGATGGGCCATGAGCTGCATGCCGTAGCAAATACCAAGAACGGGCAACCCCCAGGTGAAAATCTCCGGGTCCACGGAGGGAGCGTCCGCGCTGGTGACCGATGACGGGCCACCGGACAAAATGATGGCGTTGGGGCCAAGCGCCTTCAGTTCGGCCGTGGTGATGGTGCAGGGGTGAATTTCCGAATACACGCCGGATTCGCGTGTACGCCTGGCGATGAGCTGGGTATACTGCGAGCCGAAATCAAGAATAATGACCTTTTCCTGAATATCCATGATGTTTCCTCCGCCCGCTCGTGGCGGGCGGTCTTGCAAGCGAGGTTAGTAGGCGTCCACCCGGTAATTGGGCGCTTCCTTGGTAATGATCACGTCGTGGACGTGGCTTTCGCGCAGACCAGCGGCGGATATCTCCACGAACTGCGCCTTGTCCCACAGGGCCGGAATATCGGAGGCACCCAGATATCCCATGCCGGAACGCAGTCCTCCGACCAGCTGATCAATGGTTTCCAAGACCGAACCCTTGTACGGGACCCGGCCCACAATACCTTCCGGCACCAACTTTTTGGAGCCTTCCTGAAAATACCGGTCGCTGCTGCCGTCCTTCATGGCATCGATGGAGCCCATGCCGCGATAAATCTTGTAGGTTCGTCCTTGGTACAAAATCTTCTCGCCCGGACTTTCCTCGGTGCCCGCGAACATGGAACCCATCATGAC
>RZYB01000275.1 GCA_009930495.1 Deltaproteobacteria bacterium | reverse complement strand
GGAATAGACCCCGGAAATGGGCGCGGGCCGCAGATCGAACAGGCCGGGCGCGGAAAAGCCGAACAGGACATGGGCGTCGCGGAATGCCGCCGGGTCGATATCCGGGGTCTGGCCTTCCCGCAGGAGCAATTCACTGCGGATGATGGCCGCCGCGCTGTGGATTTCATAGGTCCCGGCCGGGGTATGGAAATTGATCAGGGCCTGGCCCTCGCCATCCAAGGGCAGCAGACGGCCGTCCAGGCGCGGGCCTCGGTCCGTCGCCTCGATCCGCGCTCCCGGATGGGCGGCCAGATAGGAGGCCAAGGCCAGGGACGGCACGACGCGACCGTCAAACAGACCGAACAGCCCGATGCGGCGGTAAACCCCGTCCGGGTCCGGGTCCTGATGGACATTGCCCAGGCCCGCCGCGCGTCGGGCCAGTTCCGGGACGGGAAAGCTGGCCCTGGGCAGGCTCACATGGGCGCGGGCCGCATCGCCCAGCGCTGCGGACAGGTCCGGCAGAACCGCCAGGGGCGCGCCCTCGGGCCAGGTCAGGGCGTCGCCCGTTTCCCGCCCCAGAAACACGGGCAGGACCATGCGCCCGAACTCCTCCCCGGCCCGGCCCAAGGTCTGGTCGTCGGCCACGCCGTAGCTGGACGGCTCGGTGTAGAGCACGTCGAAGGCCACGCTGGCGGCTCCGGCCCGGCGGCAGAAATCGAGAATCACGGCGTACATCTCGCGCGGCCAGGGCCAGGACAGGCCGTTTTCGCGCGCGGCCCAGTCCAGGCTGGCCTGATCGAGCATGATGACCCGGATGGGCGGCGCATCTGAATAAGGGGCGGCCAAAAGCCGGGACCGCCAGTCAAAGGTGCGGGTCTCGAAGGAATCGAGCATTCCGGCCCCGAACAGCCCCCAGGCCAAAACAATACCGATGGCCGCGGCCAGCAGGGCCTGACGGATACGGCGAATAGTTTGTGATGTGGCGTGCATGATAAGAAAGCCCCGAAACCGCAGGGTTCCGGGGCTTTTGAAGTTAGAGGGAAGCCAGGGCCCGTTTGAAGCGGGCGGCGCGGGACGCGGGTTCGGCCGAGGGCGTGCGCTGTCCGATCTGGACCAGCTTTTCCAGGCGGTCGGCGGGTGCCGGGTGGGTCGAGGCGAAATCCGATCCGCCCGGAGTCAGGCGGGTCTGCATGGTCCGCAGCATGACCGCCAACCCGGCCGGATCGTACCCGGCCCGCGTCAGGATGGTCACGGCTCCCTGATCGGCCTGATGCTCGTAGGACCGGGAATACCCGTTGTTGACCATGGTGGTCATGACATCGCCCACGGAATCGGCGAAAATCCCGGTCAGCTCGGCCAGTTCCGCGCCGGCCAGATGCTTGACCGTCTCCCCGCCGATGACGCCCAGGGCCTGGGTCACGCGGGACTTGCTGATGGCGCGCAGGGCGTCCTTGTTCTGCACGTGGGCGATCTCATGGGCCAGGACGGCGGCCAGGGCCGTCTCGTCCGGACAGCACCGGATCAGCCCGCGCGTGACCAGGATAAGCCCGCCGGGCGCGGCAAAGGCGTTGATCTCGTTCGAATCGACGATCTGAAAATGATACCCGCCATAGGTCAACGGCAGGTCCGAGAACAGGGCCAGGGACTGGCCGAGGCGGTTCACGTAATCGTTGGCGGCCTGGTCGTTCAGGGGCCGATAGGTGGTCAGCAGGCTGGCCGTCACGGCCCGGCCGATGTAGTATTCCTGCTCCGGCGTGAAATCCTCCATGCTCTTGGCCACGGCCACGCCGCCCTTGACGGCCGACTCGGCGTATCCGCCCACCGGCCCGCCCAGGCCCTGGGCGATGCCGCCCAGAATCTCGGCTTCCTTGCACCCGACGATTACCAGCAGGGCCGCGCCCAGAATGAGCATCGCGCTTGTACGGAGTTTCATTGCGCGCCTCCCTGGGGTTTGACCCCGCCGTCCTTCAGAAAGGCCATCAGCGTTTCCGTCGGCACGGTGTTGCGCTCCATGCGGTCCACGCCGGCGAAGTCGCCGCCATGAGACTGCCGGTATTCCTTTTCCACCTGGGAATTAAAACCCTTGCCGGCCAGGGCCATTTCCTGCCCGGACACGCTGGACGGAGCCCCGGACCCGCTCTGCAAGTCCAGATCGGCGGAAGTCAGGGCCGAGGCGTGCATCCAGCCCCCGACCCCGGCAAAGGAGACCTGGCTCCAGTCCCCGCGCTGCTCCAGGACATTGACGCTCTGTCCGTACCCGGCCTTGCCCACGATCTTGCCGACAAAGGACGGGGTGGACCGAACCTGCCCCTCCTTGACCTGCACGTTCATCACCTGGGCCGCGAAAGCCGTCACGACCGCCAGGGTCAAGCCGGCGACAACCGCGCACCCGCTGTGCTTCCAGTTCATAAAAATTCCCTCCAGAATTATTCGACGCAGGCCGAAAAACAGACCCATTTTTCACCCTTGGCGGCTATAGAATG
>RZYB01000274.1 GCA_009930495.1 Deltaproteobacteria bacterium | reverse complement strand
TGTTAGCGGGCACCCCTATGGAGCCAATCCGGGGGCACCCTTAAAGGAGCCACCTCATGGGCACCCCTAATGGGGCCACCTTGGTTTTGGGAGAGCGGTAAAAACACTTCGCTCGGACTTCCTTGGCGCTTATCCCGACCTTCGAAACATAAGGAGGACGGGATGGCCAACAGGAGGTTCGAAATGCATGAGATTCGACACGTCATCACCCGGATGCGGCTTGGAGAGTCCGACCGCGAGATAGCTCGGTCCGGGTTCATGGGGCGATGCAAAGCCGGTCAGTTGCGGGCAATAGCCACGGAGCAGGGCTGGCTTGACACGAACCGCCCCCTGCCGTCCAACGAGGACATGGAAGCGCTTGTACTGGCCCCCCGCGCCAAACAACCGTCGCAGTCCCTGGCGGTGCCCATGGCCGGGCTCATCCGCACCTGGATGGAGCAGGGAGTGCAGGCCACGACCATCCATCAGACTTTGGTCGAGCGCTACGGGTTCACTGGCGGCTATGACTGCGTAAAGCGTTTCATCAGGCGCAACAAGAAAGCCCTGCCCGCCACCATCATTCTCGACCATCCTCCGGCCGAGACCGCCCAGGTCGACTTCGGGGCGGGTCCTGTGATCACCGATGTGCACACCGGCGAGGTCATGAAGACGTGGTTCTTCGTCATGACGCTGCCGTGCAGCAAGCATATGTACGCCGAACTGGTCACCAACCAGCGCGTGGAAACCTGGCTGGGCTGTCATCGCCGGGCTTTCGAGCACTTCGGCGGCACGCCCCTCAGGGTGGTCATCGACAACCCCAAATGCGCCATCATCCGCGCCTGCTATTACGAGCCGCAAGCCCAGCGGGCCTATGCCGAGTTTGCCGAAGGCTACTCCTTCCTCATCTCCGCCTGCCCGCCACGGGATCCCCAAAAGAAAGGCGTGGTCGAGGCCGGCATCAAATACGTCAAAAAGAGCTTCCAGCCGCTGCGGGAATTTCGGGATCTGGCCGACGCCAACCGTCAACTCCATGAGTGGGTCATGGGCACGGCCGGAAACCGCGTCCACGGCACCACCAGACAAAAGCCGCTGGTCCGCTTTGCCGAGATGGAGAAAGACTTCCTGCGCCCCTTGCCGGACGTCCCGCCCGAGCCGGCGGCCTGGGCATCGGCGAAGTTGCATGGCAACTGCCATGTCCAGTTCGAAAAAGCCTTCTATTCCGCCCCGTTCACGTTGGTGCATAAGTCGCTGTGGCTGCGCGCCACGGAGAAGACCGTGCAGATCTTCCTCGAACAACAACTCGTGGCCGCGCACCCCAGGCTGCACAAGCCCGGCGCGCGGAGCACGGTGCAAGACCACCTGCCGCCGGACGCCACCGCGTATCTGATGCGCGATCCGCAATGGTGCCTGACTCAGGCCGCCAAGGTCGGCGAACGTTGCCTGGAGCTGATCGATGCATTCTTCGGGCATCGCGTCCTCGACCATCTGCGGGCCGCTCAAGGGCTGCTGCACCTCGAGAGTCGTTACGGCAAACGACGACTGGAGGCCGCCTGCGCCAGAGCCCTGGATCACGGGGCCGGCACATACCGCAATGTGAAGAACATCCTGGAGAAGGGATTGGATCAGCAGGCTCTGTCCCTGCCCATTCCCCTGCCCGGGGCCTATGGCGGATCATCCCGCTTCGCCCGTGACAACGAACTCTCCGCCCGGAGGACACAGCCATGAACCCCATGCCCCAACTCATGCCTCACCTGAAGCAGCTCCGCCTCTCAGGCATTCTGGACTCCCTGGAAATCCGCAACCGCCAGGCCGTGGAGCAGAAGCTCGCCTATGTGGATTTCCTGGCGCTGCTCATCGAGGACGAGATCGCCCGCCGGGAACAACGCAAACTGGCCACACGTCAGCGCCGGGCCGGCATCAACACCCAGAAGACGCTGGAAAGCTACGACTTCACCTTCAACCTCGGCGTGAACCAGGCGCAGGTCATGGATCTGGCCACCTGCCGTTACCTGGAGGAAAAAGCCCCCGTGCTTGTCGTCGGCCCCTGCGGCACCGGCAAGAGCCACTTGGCCCAGGCCCTGGGCCATATCGCCGTGCGTCGCGGCCACGACACCGTGTTCACCACACATTCAAAGCTTCTGGGCCAACTCGCCTCGGCGCGGGCCGTAGGCACCTACGACCGCAAACTGGCCGCGCTGGCCAAGGCGGACCTACTCATCATCGACGACTTCGGCCTCAAACCCATGCGCCCCGGTCAAGACGAGGATTTCCACGACGTCATCGCGGAACGTTACGAACGGCGGCCAACAATCATCACCAGCAACCTGGATTTCTCGGAATGGAACGAAGCCTTCCACAACAAGCTCCTGGGCGCGGCCACCCTCGACCGGATCATGCACGGGGCCTATCAGGTCGTGCTGGACGGCAAGAGCTACAGGACCCCTCGCAGGGATCTTTCCACTTGCAGAGGCGATTCATAAACACATAACCAGA
>RZYB01000273.1 GCA_009930495.1 Deltaproteobacteria bacterium | reverse complement strand
CCCGCCGTCTCCAGCAACCTACCCGAAGGGTCGTGACCGGGCCGGTCACCTTCCTATTTGGTCTTGCACCGGATGGGGTTTACCGAGCTTGCCGCGTCACCGCGACAACTGGTGGGCTCTTACCCCACCTTTTCACCCTTACCCCGGCTTGCGCCGTGGCGGTTTGTTTCTGTGGCACTATCCCGGGGTCGCCCCCGCTGGACGTTATCCAGCATCCTGCCCTGTGGTGTCCGGACTTTCCTCCCCCGGCCTCGCGGCCGGCAGCGACAGCCTGTCCGGCTCCGTGAAAAAATCAATCATTCCCCGAGAAGTGGCGTTCCCAGTAGATGATGCGCTGACAGTTGGGGCAGCTCAGGATTTGCTCGCCCTTTTGCAGATCGATGAAGGTCTGGGGCGGGATGATGATGTGGCAGCCCTGGCACACGCCCTCGCTGACCGGGACGATGACCGGGCTCGGGATACGGTCCCGGATGAAATTGTAGCGGACCAGAATGGGCGCGGGCACGGCCTGGGAGGCCTGCTTTTTTTCTTTGTCCAGGATGTCCAGGCGGGCGCGTTTTTCGGCCATTTCCGCGTCCAGCGTGGACTGCTGGGCGGTGATGGTCGCGCCCAGTTCGTCGATGTCCTTCTGGAGGGTTTCCTTGCGGCCTTCCAGATCGCTCAGATCCGCCAGAAGATTGCCCTTCTCCTCTTCGCGCATCCGGTTTGTTTTTTCCAGATTGTCCATTTCACGCATCATGGCGTGATATTCCTTGGTGTTTTCCACCAACATGAGCTTGTTTTTGCTCTTTTTGACTTTCTGGGCATCGTTTTCGATTTCGCCTTCGATGCGTCCCTTCTGTTCCAGCAAGACGTTGATTTTTTCCTGAATCACGTCCTGTTGTTGCTGGAGGTAGGCCTTTTTTTCCTGCAGACTTTGTAATTGCTTGGGCGCCGCCTCGAGGGTGCGCTCCAGCTCGATCATCTCGGAATCCACTTTCTGCAGCACAACCAGCTGCTCGACTTGTTCGATATACAGGCTCAAGGTAACGTCCTCCTCAAAAATAACATGTCGTCCGGGCTGTTCCCCGGGATGGCTCTAGGCAAATGGGTCGTGGCCCGGGAGAAAGATGACCCGCGTTCCGGCCGGAGCCAGCTGCTCGGCCAGCTCCTGGCTCCAGGCGCGCATCATGGTTTCTTCAAGGCAAAAATGTCCGACATCCATGGTCAGGCCGAGATCCTGCACGGCCTGGGCCTGATGAAATTTGAGATCGCCAGTCAAAAAGACCTGCGCGCCCTGGGCAAAGGCCCGGGGGGCCAGATCCGCGCCGGAGCCTGGGCAGTAGGCGACTTTTTCGACCACCTCCGGCGCGCGGCCCACCAGACGTGGCACGCTGCCCAGGCGTGGCATGAGCAGGGTCGAAAATTCCGGCCAGCTCATGGCCCGGGGCAGGGCGCCAATGCAGCCGAAACCATACTCACGGCTAGGCGCGCTCAGGGCGAGTTCATGGATGATGGCGTCCGTTTCCGTGGCCCGGAGTTGGTCCAGTTCCTCGGGCCAGCATGTCCGTTCGGTCCAGCCGGGTTCGTTCTGGGTCCGCAGGCGGACCAGGGTCGGGGTTTCGCGGAACGTGACTTCCAGCACGCGGGTCCTTGTCAAACCCAGGGCCTTGCCCAGCCAGTTGACCGGACCTGCCGGGTTGGCGTCCAGGGATGTGTGGGCGCTGTACAGCCACATTTTTTTTTCCAGGCACATGGTGAGCACGTGGTGGAAGTCATCGACGCGGTCGGGCAGTTTTGGCGTCAGGGCCAGGGGATGATGGCAGAGCAGGAAGTTCGCCCCTTGGTCCACGGCTTGGCGCACGGTCTCGCTGCTTGGATCCAGGGCCACGGCCAGGGTCTTGATTTCGGCCACGGGCGACGCGATCTGTACGCCGCTTTTGTCCCAGGAGGCGGCCAGTCGCGGCCGGGCCGTGGACTCGATATGGGCGATCAGGGTCGAGGTTTGCATGAAGCTCCGTGCTGGGTTTGGTCCGTGTCGCGAGGCCTTGAAAAAAAAGGAAACTAGTAACCCGTTATCATGATGTCAATGCGGCGCACGACGCAAAAGGCTCCGGCCAAGGAGGGCCGGAGCCTTGGACCAGCGGCTGGCTCGGCGCCCGAAACCGGGCTGGACCTCGAAACATGGGCACCCCCCGACTGTCAATCATTATCTTGGCGCGCGACGCGGCGGCGCGTCTCATGAACCTGACCCGCGATTTCGTTTTTTTCTGGAAACGGACGTTTGGGGCGGCGTCGTGGAGCGTGGGGTCCTGGTGTGGACTTTTTTGGGTCGGGATTCCCCGCCGCGTGGATCTCCGGCCGGGGAGGTCGGCCTCCCGGCGGGTCGGGAGTCGCGCACCGGCCGTCGGTTTTCCTGGGGCATGAGAATGTGGTGCTGGCGCAGACGTTCCTCGTCGCTTCGGGCCACGTACAGGGGTTTGCCGCCGGGCGTGATGCCGGCGA
>RZYB01000272.1 GCA_009930495.1 Deltaproteobacteria bacterium | reverse complement strand
TCCGGCTGGCCCAGGGCCGCGAGCATGAGCGGCAGGATCAGGGTCGAGCCCAGGGCCAGGAGCAGAAAGCACAGTCCGGCCAGATATTTGCCCAGAACCAGGGCCATGGGCCGCATGGGGAAGGTCAGGAGCATTTCCACGGTGTTGGCGGCCCGTTCCTCGGCCCACAGGCGCATGGTCACGGCCGGGACAAAGACGCAGAGAATGAACGGAATGGTGTTGAAAAAGCTGCGCAATTCGGCCACCGGGAAAAGAAAGAACTCGGTGACGAACAGGCCGCTTGCGATGAGGGTGAAGACAATCAGAAATATCGCGCCGATGGGCGAATTGAAGTACGCGCCCAGCTCGCGGCGCATGATGGTGACAAGATCTCGCATGGGTTCTCCTTAGGCGGCCTGTTCGGCGCGGGTCAGGGCCAGGAAGATGTCTTCCAGGGAAGGGCCGGGCAGGGTCAGTTCACGCAGCGCCCAGGATTTGTCCGCGCACAGGGCGGACAGTTCTTCCAGGGCGGCCATCGGGTCCAGGGCCGTGAAGCGCAGCCGCGTCCAGCCTTCGGCCTCGCGCAGGATTTCCGTGTCGGTGATGCCCGCCGCGTTCAGGGTCGCGGTGATGTCCGCGCCTTGGGCCTTGATTTCGGCCCGGCCCCATGCCCTGGCTCCGGCCTTGACCGCCAGTTCGTCCGTCGTGCCTTGGGCCCTGATGGCGCCTTGGCTGATGATGACCACACGGTCGGCGATGGCTTCCACTTCCTGCAGGATGTGGGTGGAGAAGAGCACGGTCTTGGTCGCGGCCAGGTCCCTGATCAGGCCGCGAATTTCCAGAATCTGGTGCGGGTCCAGGCCCGTGGTCGGCTCGTCCAGGATGATGACCTCGGGGTCGTGGACCAGGGCCTGGGCCAGGGCCGTGCGCTGGCGGTAGCCCTTGGACAGTTCGCCGATGGGCCGACGGTACATGGGCGTCAGCCCGGTTTTTTCCAGAACCCAGCCCAGGCGCTGCCGCAGCCCGGTTCCGTGCAGGCCGCGCGCCTGTCCCACGAAATCCAGGTATTCGCCGACCTCCATCCGCGGATAGAGGGGCAGGTTTTCCGGCAGGTAACCGATTTTCTGGCGGACTTTGAGCGGGTCGCGGAGCACGTCGAATCCGCAGACCGTGGCCGTGCCCGTGGACGGGCGCAGGTAGGTGGTCAGTATTTTCATGATCGTGGACTTGCCCGCTCCGTTGGGACCGAGCAGGCCCAAAATTTCGCCCTGCCCGACGCGGAAGGTGGCGTCCTTCAGCGCCGTGACGGGGCCAAAGTGCATGCCCAGATTGTGTGTTTCGATCATCGTGAACAACTCCTCGGTGAAGTGAAATGGCGGCGCTTATGGCGCGTCGCACGGACAGGCCTGCCCTAGAACAGGTTTTTGGACGAAATCAAGTGCAAATTCCGGCATGGACAAGACCAGCCTGCGCCAATTCCCGCACTTGAAGGCAGGTCGCGTCCACGGTAGCCCTGATTGGAAATTCTTGAAACAGACAGCAAAGGAGCGTGTCATGAAGCCGAACGTGTATGTGACCCGTCTGATTCCCGCCGCCGGCCTGGACCTGTTGCGCACCGTGTGCGAGGTGGAGGTCAATCCGGATGATCGCCCCCTGGGCCGGGACGAACTTCTGGCCAAGGTCCGGGACAAGGACGGCGTTATTGGCCTTCTGACCGACCGTATCGATGGCGAATTTTTTGACGCGGCCCCAAGGCTCAAGGGGTACGCCAATTATGCCGTGGGATTCGACAACATCGACGTGGCCGAGGCGACCCGGCGGCGCATCCCGGTGTCCAATACGCCGGGCGTGCTGACCGACGCCACGGCCGAGCTCGCCTGGACGCTTTTGTTCGCCGTGGCCAGGCGCGTGGTCGAGGCCGACGCGGTCATGCGCTCGGGGCAATGGTCCGGCTGGGGGCCGCTGCAGTTTTTGGGCGCGGACGTGTGCGGCAAGACTTTGGGCATTGTCGGGGCCGGACGCATCGGCACGGCCATGGCGCTCATGTCCAAGGGGTTTCGCATGTCCGTGGTCTATTCCAGCTCGTCGGGGCGCCGCAACGACGTGCTTGAAGCCGAACTCGGCGCGCGACTCGTGCCGTTCGAGGACCTGCTGGCCCAGTCCGACTTCATCAGCCTGCACGCGCCGCTCACGCCCAGGTCGAAACATCTCTTCAACGCAGCGGCCTTCCGCCGCATGAAGGACTCGGCCATCCTCATCAATACCGGACGCGGGCCGCTGATCAAGGAAGACGATTTGGTTGATGCCCTGAAAATCGGCCAGATCTCCGGCGCGGGCCTGGACGTGTACGAATTCGAGCCGCGTCTGGCCCAGGGGCTGGCGGCGTTGCCGAACACGGTCCTTCTGCCCCATGTCGGCTCGGCCACGACATCCACCCGCACCAACATGGCGACCATGGCCGCCCGCAACCTTCTGGCCATGCTGTCCGGCGGTCGTCCTGAAACCTGCCTTAACCCGGAAGTGCTGG
>RZYB01000271.1 GCA_009930495.1 Deltaproteobacteria bacterium | reverse complement strand
GACCGGTCATCATTCTCTGGCACGACGAAATTTTTCCGCTCATTCCGGCCCATGCCGATGTCGGCCTGGCCTGCGTGGTCAGCCAAAGCCAGGACGGAGAACTCCTGGCCCAGGTGCTGGAGCGCTTTGGCTTCGCAACGATGCGCGGCTCCAGTTCGCGCGGCGGTCTGCGCGCCCTGATCGCGGCCAAGCGGTTCATGGACAAGACCGGCAAAGGAGTGATCTTCACGGCCGACGGCCCGCGCGGGCCGAGGCATCGCATCAAGCCCGGAGCCATTTTTCTGGCCGAGCACGCGGGATCGCCCATTGTCTTGGTCCGGGTGATCATGGACAAGTCTCTGATTTTTCAGAAGGCCTGGGATAAGTTCCAGCTACCCTGGCCGTTTTCCCGCTGTACCATTGTTTACGGCGACCCCATCGATCTGCCGGCCACAAGCGGCGACGAGAACGCCTTGAACCAGCAATGTTGTTTCCTGGAAGAACGCATGCATGATTTAGGATGCCGTTAATGCTTGATATACTTTATAATTCTATGTTGCCGTTGGGATCGTCCCTAAGCCTTGGACAACTGCGGGCCGCCGGCGACGGATTGGGCCGGCTGATGTGGGCCATGCTGCGCGGCCGGCGCCGGGAAACCACCCGAGCCATTGCCGGGCATTTGGGCTTGTCCGAAAAGCAGGCCGCCGTCCTTGGCGCGGCCAGCTTTCGGCATACGGCCTGTTCCTTTTTGGAACTTTTTTTTACCAGAAACATGGACGTGCGTTTTTTCCGGGAGCACGTCGAATTCTCGAATCCGGATTTGATGCTGCGCATGGGACAGTCCACACGCCCGCTGGTTGCCGTCTCGGCCCACATCGGTTGCTGGGAACTCCTGGTCGGGTTGATGTCGCTTTTTCCGGGCACGCCGGATTGCCAGGGCGTGGTGCGTCTGCCCAAGGACAAGGCCCTGGCCGCCGTGATCATGCACATGCGCTCACAACCCGGCATGCGGATCGTGCCGCATCGGGACGCCTCCGCCCAGACCTTGCCGCATTTGCGCAAGGGCGGCCGGGCGGGTTTTTTGGTGGATCATAATTGTCGCCACGCCGAGGCCGAATTCCTGCCCTTTCTTGGCGAAATCGCGGCGGTCAACAAGGGCCCGGCCATCCTGGCGCTACGGACCAAGGCCGAGGTCTGGCCCATTTTCCCCATTCGTCTTCCCGGCGGCAGGGTCCGGGTCGTTGTTTTCGATCCCCTGGACACGGCTGCCCTGGAAGGTCCCCGGCAGGAACGCATCACCGCCATCTGCCGCTTCTATACGGACGCGGTGGAGCGGATCGTGCGCTCCTATCCGGAACAGTGGTTTTGGATGCATCGGCGTTGGAAAACCCAACCCCGATCGGTTGCGTGATGGCGGGCGACCCGCCGGGAGGATACATGATGGATGGCGCTTTGATTCGGGCTGCCCGGGGGCAGGAACCAGCGGACCTGCTGGTTCGGGACTGCAAGTTGGTCAATGTTTTGTCCGGAGAAATTCATCCGGCCAACGTGGCTGTCAAAAACGGGATTGTTCTCGGTTGCGGCGACTACGCGGCCCACGAGGTGATCGATGCCCGAGGGCGGTATCTGTGTCCCGGTCTGGTGGAAGGGCATATCCATGTCGAATCGACCTTGCTCGATCCGGTCCGCTTTGCCCGTGTGGTGGCGGCGCACGGCACGGCCGTGGTCGTCTGCGATCCGCACGAGCTGGCCAATGTCCTGGGTCTGGCCGGGATCGAGTGGCTGCTGGACATAACCCGCGACCTGCCGTTGGAAATGTATTGCATGATGCCGTCCTGTGTGCCGGCCACGCATCTGGAAACGTCCGGGGCCGTGATTTCCGCCGAGGACATCCGGACCATGCTGGCCCGGCATCCGCGCCGCATTTTGGGTCTGGCAGAAATGATGAACTATCCCGGCGTGCTGTTCCAGGACCCGGCGGTTTTGGCCAAGATCGAGGCCGCCGGCCTTCGCCCCGTGGACGGGCACGCGCCCGGCTTGGGCGGCAAGGATCTAAACGCCTATGTTTTGGCCGGCCCGGCCTCGGACCATGAGAGTTGCCATCTGGAAGAAGCCCGGGAAAAGCTGCGCGCGGGCGTGCATCTCATGATCCGCGAGGGCAGTTCGGAGAAAAATCTGGTCGATCTTTTGCCCGTGGTCAGCGATTTCAACAGCCAAAACTGCTCCCTGGTCACGGATGACCGGCATTGCGACGACTTGCTCCGTCAGGGTCATCTCGATCACACCGTGCGTCTGGCCATGTCCCGGGGGCTTGCTCCGGTGCGGGCCATCCAGATGGCCTCCATCAACACGGCCCGCTATTTCGGTCTGCATCGGCGCGGAGCGGTCGCGCCGGGATACAGGGCGGATTTTTTGCTGCTCGACGACCTGACCTCCTTTGCCATCTCCGACGTTTTTCTGGCCGGCCGGCGCGTTGCAGCCCAGGATTGGGCGCCGGCACCGACCGCGCATCGTGTCACCGCGAGCGTTCATCT
>RZYB01000270.1 GCA_009930495.1 Deltaproteobacteria bacterium | reverse complement strand
TTTAATCTTAACAAATTGTTAACATTCCGTCTTTCCTTTTTCAATCATATTTTACATTTATTTATAATTTTTTAGTTGTTTTTCTCCTAATTGTTCTCTCATTGATGAGCCTTTCAAATTTATCCTGATAGAATTAAAAGCTACTCTATCTAATGAAGCATCTGCAACAGTTGGATCTGGGAATAGAGTTTGCCAGTTTTTTACTGGTATTTGAGCAACAAAAAGTATTGATTTATGATATGTATATCTATCATCTATTACTTCTAATAAATCATGTGCTGCTGTTTGTGTTAAAGGTTCTAGTCCAAAATCATCTAACACTAGTAAATCACTTTTTTTTAATTCTAATAATATTCGTTCATATTTGGCATTGGCATAAGCCAAATTTAATTCTTTTATTAATCTTGTTGTTCTATAGTATTTTACTTTAAACCCTTGAACACATGCTTCATGAGATAAAGCAGAAGCCACAAAGCTTTTACCCGTTCCTGTGGCACCTGTTACTATCATATTTAAATGGTTAGAAATCCATGAACAAGAAGCATATTGCACTAATTTATTTTTTAAACCTTCTCTATGCTCTGATTCAATAAAATCACTTAATACAGCTGAAGTATCCCTTATTCCAGAGTTTTTAATTAATCTTTGTAATCTATTGTTTTGTTTTCTTTCCCATTGCTTATCTACAATCATTGTCATTCTTTCATCAAAAGATAACTCTAAGGTTGAGCCAAAAGTTTCTTGTCTTTCAATTTCTTCTTTCATAGCAGAGAGTCTCATTTCTTTTAATCTTGTTAATGTTTGTTGATTCATTTGTTTTATTTCTCCTTTTTTATTTGTATTCACCACGAAGATTTTCATGGATTATTGGCTCATTATTTATTACAGGGATATTATCATTAGGTATTAAATAACATTTGGTTTTAATGATATTTGATATTTCTTTAGCTAATAATGTATTTGTAACTATTGCTCTTTTACATGCAGCTTCAACAATATCTATATTATGTCTTTCAATTAAATTGATTATTGAAAAGCACATTTTATATCCTTGTTGAGGTTTATCGTATTTGTTTAACCAATATTCAATTACTTCTAATGTACTAGGACCAATTTGAAGAGCTTTATCTCTATAATCTTTAGATTCCATTCTACTTTGAAGTTTGAATTTTAAATCTTTTTTAGGCATATGGGTATCACAAGAAATTCTAGTAATCCCTTTTAGGGCCTTTTGATGAGTTGCTACTCTTTTATGATTAATGTATATTTCAATTAGATTATGACGAGCATGTAGCTCGTATGGTTTAGATGCATATTGGTAAGGAACTGTATATTCACAACCTTTATATGTTGCTGCATATGTGTTGCTGATAGTTCCAGTTTTTAAATCATAAATTTCATAATCATTTGCTGGCAAAGGAAGTAAGTGGGGTTTGTCATATTTAAGAAATATTTCTTCTCTGCTTACTTTTATTTTTTTATCAGAATCTACTTTTCTAGCTAATTCTTTTGTTTCTTTAAAAATGAAATTATTTAATTCATTAAAACTGTTAAACACACCTTTGTCTTTGATTTTTTCAAGAATCCAGGTTTCAGCTTCTCCAACAAATTGTTCAACAGAACCTTTATCCTTTGGAGCTCTTACTCTAGCAGGAATAATTGCAACATCATAAAATCTAGCCATTTCTTGATACAAAGGGTTTAATTGAATGTCATAACATTTTCTACTTATTACTGCCGTTTTCGTATTGTCAGGAACCCAACACTCACTAATACCACCATACCATTTTAAAGCTTTAACATGAGCTTCGTTCCAATAAGATTGACTCATATGTTCACAGGCTATACAAAATGGATAAGAACTTAATCCAAGTGTTGTTACAAAAAAATAAGCAGTTTTAAGTTTTCCAGTTTTATAATCTCTTACACAATCAATTGTAGGCCCAACCCAATCTATGTAAAGGTTTTGTCCTGGTTTTCTCTCTATCGGTGAATAAACATAAGCTTTAGAATCTTTCTTCCATTTACGATATTTTTCATAAAAGTAAGATCTACTTGAATTGGTTTCATTATTAGAAACACATTTAGCATACATGAATTTAATATTTTTTTTACTACCTCTAGCATTGATTTCTTCATCAATCTCTTTCCAATTAGGAAGAATTATTTCTGATGAATCTAATTCCTTAGGAAAAAATAGTTGTTGCATTTCATAATCATTGTATTTTGCAATTGAATCATAATTTAATTCATGAATTCTACAAATTCTTAAAATATTAGCAACAGAACTTTTACTACATCCGACACTTCTTGCTATTGCACGAGTTGATAGATTAAATTCAAATTTCAAACGAATAATTTCTTTAATCATACTAATTTGAGTACTCCTCATATTGGGATCTCCTTTAAATGTTTTTATTTAAAGTTAATCCTTAATTTGAGAAATTTAAATACTGTCCAAATGTAGCATAATGCTGTCCACATCAGAGTGGAATACTGTCCAAGTTAGAGCATAGAATGCA
>RZYB01000269.1 GCA_009930495.1 Deltaproteobacteria bacterium | reverse complement strand
GCGTTTCCCCATCGCGCCACTCCTGCGATTGCTTGTCGAACGTCCGTGGAGTCGATGCCACGGTGAAACTGGCCACCGCAGCGCCAGACGGCGTAAACCGAAGTTCCGGCGCGTCTGTCAGGTTGCCGACGATGGTGATAATGGTTTCAGCGGCCATTAGGCTGTCCTCTCGGTTGTGTAACTAGGTGTCCAGTGGTGCGGGTCGATCCGGGCGAACTCGCCGGAACGGGTCAAACGCACGGGGCCAGTGACCCCGTGCCGGTTCTTCGCCACGAGGATGTCGATATCGCTCGCGTCCTCGTCACCGACATGCAGCAGCAGCACCACGTCCGCGTCCTGCTCCACGGCGCCCGACTCGCGCAGATCGGCCAAGATGGGTCGCTTGTCCTGCCTGCCCTCACTGGCCCGGTTGAGCTGTGAGAGCGCGATGACAGGGCAGTCCATCTCCTTCGCGAGCTTCTTGAGCCCGCGCGACAGTTCCGCCACAACCTCATGGCGGGGACGGCGGTCGCCCCGTGGCGGGTCCATGAGTTGCATGTAGTCCACGACGATCGCGGACAATGGTCCGCGCCGCGCCAGCGAACGCGCGTGGGAGCGAATGTCGGTCAGCGTCACCGAGGACCTGTCGTCGATGGACAGGCGCATCGAGTCGAACCGGCCCCGGATTCGCGCGATCTTGTCCCAGTCGCGCTTGGTCATCGGCTCCGCGATCTCCGACTTGCCATCCATGCGGCCCAGCGGTACCTCTGCCAGTTGTGCGATGGCCCGAATGACCACCTCACGGTCGGCCATCTCCAGGGTATTGAACGCCACCCACCCGTGTTCAGCGAGCCCGATGGCAGCCTGTAACGCCACGATGGACTTGCCGACTCCGGGCCGCGCGCCGACCACATACAGCGCGCCGGGCCTCCATCCGCCGATCTTCCGATTCAGGTCAACCCACGGCGACGGGAGTGCTCGCGACGGCTTGTCGAGGTCATCCAGCACACGGTCGATGATGTGGCCGATCGGGTTAGCCTCGGCTGTTGCGCGGTTCGCGGCGTCGATGGCTCCGCGGACCAGCTCGGCAACCTCGGCCGGCGGCTGGTTCGCCTGCACGAGCTGGAGCCCGCGCGTGAACACTGACTCCAGCCGTCGGAGGGTGGCGGCGTCGGCCAGCATCTTGATGTAGCTCTCCGCCAGCGCTGGCTGGGGCGACGCCTGTACGCACTCGAACAGGTACGCCCCGTCGATGCCACGTCGCTCCGCCTCGTCCACTCGCAGGTAGGCCGTGGACATCGAGAGCGCGTCGGTGGCCTCCCCCTTGTGGGCCATCTGC
This sequence comes from Deltaproteobacteria bacterium, assembly GCA_009930495.1. Lineage (NCBI taxonomy): Bacteria > Pseudomonadati > Myxococcota > Myxococcia > Deltaproteobacteria bacterium. Next base: position 1,250 of record RZYB01000269.1, on the reverse strand, counting down.
CGCATGAGCCGGAACAGTGCCTCGTGGCGCAGGTCCCCGAAGTCGCCGGGGTCCACGTCGTCCAGTACGTCACGGCGGTGCATGGCGAGCCCGATGATGGCGCGTTCAATGTCGGCGCTCACGAGTCCCACCGATCCCACGGCGACTTGGTTGCCTCGGGACGTGTGGGGCGCGCGTCCTCGCGTTCGATCCAGTTTCGGAAGGTGGCGTCCCAGTTCACGTACCGCTTGTCGCTCGCCTCCGCCCAGTTGCGCATCCTCTCCGCGAGCGCGTTCACGTCCAGGCCCTTCGCCATCGCCTTCTCGATGTGGCTGGCGTTCGGCTTCCACGAATCAGGGAGCGGGTGCGCGGCTCGCTTGCGAGACGCCCCTCTCTCCGTAGGAGAGGGTTGAGGGTTGAGGGCTAAGGGAAGGGGCGAACCATTTTCGAAGGGTTCCCCCTCTGAGGGGGGTATCTCCGTGGGAACCAATCTGGAACCATCTTGGAACCAATCTGGAACCATTTCCGAAGGGTTCCACGTGGCCTCGGGGAACTGTTTGCGGACGGGCTCAGCAGCCTCCGCACCCTTCCATTCAGGGTGCTCATCGAGTCCGCGTCGCACCTCACGGGACACCAGCGCCATGATCTTGAGGGACGCGATGGAGGCATGTTCACGGACGAGGGCGCGGGACATGTTGGGGCTCTGGAGCACTCCGTCATGGCGGACGAAGGACCGCACGAGCCCTTCCTCTGTCTCCGGGTCCACGGCTGCGAGGCCCGCTTGTCCCAGTTCCCACGCGGCGTGCTTCAGCCTGGGGATGGTCATGTCGTCGGCGATCCGCACGAGCTTGGCCTCCCTCCATTCCATGACGCCACATGAGTTGATCGTGGGGTGGGTCAGCATGGTGAAGTAGAGCCACTGGGCATCGGCCGACAGTTTGCGGAAGTCGGGATCGTTCCAGATTGTCAGCTTGACCTTGGCGTACTCGCGGGCCATCAGCCCTCCCCGATGATGTGGAGACACTGCTGGAACGCAGCGATCATGCCGAGGAAGTAGGACGCGGCCTTGGTGTTACTGCCGCCGATGGCGACATCGCGGTGCCACTCTGCGTCTGCGATACGTTCCCGAATCGTCCTAATGGCGGTAGAATCCACGTAGCCCTCCTTGTCAGGGTTAGGCCCGGACTCACTGGTGTTGACGCACCAGCCGGGCCGTTTCAGTTGTAGGGCCATCCTACCCCCGCTTGTGCGCATCTGACATGTATCCACAG
>RZYB01000268.1 GCA_009930495.1 Deltaproteobacteria bacterium | reverse complement strand
TTAGGCCGAAGGCACGAGCAGGGTCTGGCCGGTCATTTCCGCCGGCTTGGGCAGGCCCAGAACATCAAGAATGGTCGGAGCCACGTCGGCCAGACGACCGTTACGCAACGTCACCACGCGCGGGCCGACATAGACAAAGGACACGGGATTGATGCTGTGCGAGGTCTTCACGTTGCCGGCCTCGTCGAGCATGTCCTCGGCGTTGCCGTGATCGGCCGTGACCAACAGAGTCGCGCCCAGCCGGGCCACCTCGTCCATGACCCGGCCCAAACACTGGTCCACGGCCTCGCAGGCCTTGATGGCCGCCGGAATGACGCCGGTGTGCCCGACCATGTCCAGATTGGCGAAATTGCAGACAATAAGATCGTACTGACCGGACGCGATTCCGTCGAGCAACGTCTGGGCGACCTGAAACACGCTCATCTCAGGCTTGAAGTCATAGGTGGGCACGTCCTTGGGCGAGGGCAAAAGCTTGCGGTCCTCGCCTGGAAACGGCGTTTCCACCCCGCCGTTGAAAAAATAGGTGACATGGGCGTATTTCTCGGTCTCGGCCGTGCGCAACTGACGCAAACCGTGCTCGGACACGATCTGCCCCAGGATGTTGTCCATGCGCACGGGCGGAAAGAGCACGGGCAGATCGAAAGTCTTCTCGTAGCACGTCATGGTCACATAGCGGCAGGGCCGAAGCGTCCGCCGCCGCGCAAAGCCGCTGAAATCCGTATCGGTCAAGGCGCGCGTCAGTTCCCTGGCCCGGTCCGCCCGGAAATTGAAAAAGAGCACGCCATCCCCGTCCCGCACCAAGCCAGACGGCGCGCCGTCGCGCAGAATAACCCTGGGCTGGACGAACTCGTCGTTTTCACCATTCTCGTAGGCCTCGCCCACGGCCTGATCCGCCGACACCGCCGGGGTTCCCTCGCCCAGGACCAGGGCATTATAGGCCCGTTCCACCCGTTCCCAGCGCTGGTCCCGGTCCATGGCGTAGTAGCGACCCGTGATCGTGGCGATGCGACCGACGCCCACGCGCGCCAAAAACGCTTCCAGCTCCCGGATATAGCCCTGGCCGCTGCGCGGCGGCGTGTCCCGGCCATCCAGAAAGGCATGGATGCAGATGTCCGCCACGCCCTGGGTTGCCAGGGCCTGGATCAGGGCTTCCAGATGGGTCAGCATGCTATGCACCCCTCCGTCGGAAACCAACCCCATGAGATGCACCCGGCCCGTGGCCGCGCGGACCGAATCGGCCAGGGCCGCCAGTTCGGGATTGGCGGCCAGGGAACCGTTTTCGATGGCCATGTTGATGCGCATGATGTCCTGGTAGACGATGCGTCCGGCTCCCAGATTCAGATGACCAACCTCGGAATTACCCATCTGACCGTCAGGCAGGCCCACGTCCCGGCCCATGCACTTGAGTTCCGCCGTGGGGTGCCCGGCCAGAAGGCGATCCATGTTCGGCGTGTCGGCCTGGCTGACCGCGTTGCCCGGACCGGGCGCGGCCTTGCCCCAGCCATCCAGGATCAAGAGCACGCACGGCTTGCTCATTTTTCCTCCCCGGCGGTCACGGCCTCGGGCAGGTCAAAGACCGGCGCCTTGGCGTACAACCCTTCCACATTATAGAGGGCCCGCGTTTCTTCCTGAAAAATATGCACGATGACATCATTGCAATCGACCAGCACCCACTGGCCGTTCTGCATGCCCTCCACGCCCAGGTAATCCCACGCGTTCTCGCCCAGACGCTGCATCAGCTCATCGCCCAAGGCCTGGGCGTGCCGGGCCGACCGGGCCGTGACAATGATCATGGCCTCGGTCAGCGGCGAGATGCCGCGCAAATCAAAAGCCTTGATGGCCGTCCCCTTCTTGTCCGCCAGCCACAACGCGATCTGCCCAACTTTTTGTTCCATATATTGATGTATTCTCCTTGAATGACAAATTTTCATGAAAACGCCTACGCCAATTCCCCCCACAGGGCAATGCGCGCCCCGGTCACTCCCTCGGCAGGGCGGCGAACCCCGACGGAAGCAACACGACGCCCCACGTTTGCTTCCCGCGATTGACCCGTTTTCCAGCCGCTGATATTGGTAGGACCAATTTCTCACCACAACCCGAGGAGCAGCCATGGCCCACGTATCCGTTGGCGGACTGAACGTTTCCGCGCCACTCCATGCCTTTATCCAGACCAAGGCCGCGCCTGGCACGGGCATTGACCCGGAACGATTCTGGAGCGCCCTGGAATCCCTTGTCCGCGAGTTGGCCCCGCGCAACCGCGCTCTATTGGTCAAGCGTCAGGAAATGCAGGAGAAAATCGACGACTGGCACCGGCGGCGGCGTGATCGGAAACACGATGCCGCCGCCTATGCCGACTTTTTGCGCCAGATCGGCTATCTCGTTCCCCAGGGTCCGGCCTTTGCCATCACCACGTCCGGCGTCGATCCGGAAATCGCGACCATCGCCGGACCCCAGTTGGTCGTGCCGGCCACCAATGCCCGCTACGCCCTGAACGCGGCCAATGCCCGCTGGGGCAGCCTCTACGACGCCCTGTACGGGTCCGACGTCCTGCCCGAGGACAACGGCGCCACCCGCG
>RZYB01000267.1 GCA_009930495.1 Deltaproteobacteria bacterium | reverse complement strand
AACCTCTTGGATGAAGAGTATGTCACCCGGGCGTTTGCCGTGAACGACGCGTGGTATGGCCGGGCCGGAGAGCCGCAGGTTTTTGGCGTGAACGTGAAATTCTATTTCTAGCGGAGACAGACCATGAACGCAGAACTCTCCCGGCAAACACCGGACAACGAACAATTCCCCCTCGCCAGCGAAGCGCCCTTGGCTTCCAAGCCGATCGGGCTCAAAGGGCGTCTCTCGGCCAGATTGATGACCTGGGTGCATGGCGCGGAATACCGGGCCGTGGCCGAAACCCTCAAAATCGGGCCAACCGACCGGCTGGTCGAAATCGGCTGCGGCGCAGGCTATTTTCTGCGCACATACGGCGCAATCGCCGCAGCCGTGGCCGGACTGGATCATTCTCCGGACATGGTGACCCTGGCCGGACGGCAAAACCGACACCGGGCCGCAGCCGGCAAGGCCGACATCCGCCAGGGCGATGCCGGCCATCTGCCCTGGGGCGATGGACAGTTCACAACGGCCGCAGCCATCGCCACCTTCCTGTTCTGGCCCGAACCATTACAGGCCCTTCGGGAAGTCCATCGGGTTCTTTCCCCCGGAGGGCGACTGGCCATCGGACTGGGCTGGAACGCCGACGACGGCGTGGATCACCGCGCGCATGTAAAAAAACACGGCATCCGCCTCTATTCAGGCCGGGAAATGAAAACCCTGTTTGCCGAGGCGGGCTTCACGGACATTTCCATCCGCTATTTCAAGGCATTCATGGAGCCCAAAGGCATGGTCGCCTCGGCGGTAAAGCCTGACGTAGCAAAGGAATGAAAGTACGCGCCGGTTTCCGGTAAACGGCCTCTACCACGCAGGAACGCGTTCAATTCTTCTGCGCCGACCGCAGCGTGAACAAAACCCACGGCTGCACTAAGGCGAACACGATGGACAGCAGCGCGACACCGGGCATACCCGTCAGCGACCCCGTTTCCGTGGTGCCGAGCAGAAACGAGGACGCCACGCTTCCCATTCCGCTGCCGATGTGCTGCGCCGAAGCCAGAAACGACATGAATCCGGCGCGCCGGCCGGGACTGGCAAACCTTGCGGCCTCCACCGTCGCGGACACATTGCGCATGCAGGCCGCGCCCATGAACAGAACGAACACCAACGACAAGGGCGTCAGATTTTCGTGCATGAACCCGTCCGCCGTGAACAGAACAAGGAGGACCGTGGCCACGATGTTGACCGGCGCGCTTCCCATCCTGTCAGACAAACGTCCTCCCGCCTGCATCATGAACAGGCTGACAAGGCCGCCCACGCAATACAAGGCGCCGAGGCCCTCTCTCGGAAACCCTCTATTCATCTGAAAATATGCGGAAATATTGGGAATAATCAAAAATGCGGAAAACATGGACGCCCCCATCATTCCCAAGGCCAGCCCCTGCCAGACATTCATCTCCGGCAGCCCGCCTCCGCGGCCTTTTCCCGCAAGATGTCCGGTCATGGAGGGAGCGGCGAAAAGCAGACCGAGCACCGCCAATCCCCCCAACGCGGCAATGCCCACAAACGGATACCGCCATGTTCCGAACCTCGCCAGCTCCAGACCGATCGGCACGGCCGCAATGGATGAAATGGAAAACGCGCCCATGACCACGGCCAGGGCCCGTCCCCTGCGTTCCGGAGGAACGACATCCGTGACCATGGCCAGGGCGATGGCCGCGCACGGCCCGCCAAACATGCCCGCCAACACCCTGGCGCTGACCAGCCCGGCGAGATCAGTGGCCAGGGTTGTCGACAAGGTCGCCACGGCCAAACCGGAAACAACGACAAGGGCGACGCGCCGACGATCGAACCTATCCAAAAAACCGGCGCTCAAAATCCCGGAAAAAGCCACCGCCAGGGTATAGCACCCGCAAATAATGCCCATGTCGGCATTGGACACCGGAATTTCCCTGGCAATGTCCGGCCCCAGGGGCATGACAATCATGTAATCCATCATGTTCACAAACTGAATGAGCGCGGCCATCCAGACGACCTTGCGTTCCTGATTCATAAAAAACTCCTGCTGCGGACGCTTCAAAAAGCGACCGTGTCGCCGTTTCCAATGTAAACATTGGCGACGTCCTTCCCGACGGACACGACGCGTGAATACGACCGAAACGCTTCGGTGCCGCGCACAACGGGCAATCCGGCGGCCAGCGCTCTGGCGGCCCAGACCCTGCCCGTGCAGTGGTTGCAGGCGATCTTCCGGAGGCCCGCCGCACGCAAGGCCAGAATGCTGGCCTCCATCTGCGGCTCCCAATGTTCAAAGGGCGCGATATGCAGCCCGCCATAGCATCCGTACACGACATTTCCATCGGCGAAATGCGTCCGGCAATAGTCCAGAAGAGACCCGATTCCGGGATGGCCGCAGCCGGTGACCACCACGTACCCCTTGCCGTGAACCTTGACGAAGACGACGTTTTCGCCCCGGACCCCAAGAGGCATCGTCACGTCGAAAGGCACGATGCAAAGCCCCGGCTGCGGGATGTACACACGTCCGAACTCGGTGGGGATGCGTATTCCGCGATGCGCGACGCTGTTGACCGGACCGCCGGGAGTCCTGGAAAAATC
>RZYB01000266.1 GCA_009930495.1 Deltaproteobacteria bacterium | reverse complement strand
TTCGCTAGCAACCGACAAAACGAGGTAAAGTCATGCCTTCAATTTCAATGTTTTATGGTCTCATTGTTTATATGTACTTCATGGATACCAAACAGCACAACATGCCACACATTCATGTCAAATACCAAGAGCATGAAGTAATCGTACAAATCCCTAATGGCGACATCCTTGATGGAAGCCTTCCAGATTCAAAAATGAAATTGCTCCAAGCATGGATCGAATTACACAAGGAAGAACTGATGGCAAATTGGACGCTTGCGGTCACAGGCGAGCACCCCTACAAAATTGACCCGCTGAGGTGATGAACATGAATCCAAGAGTCAAAAACGTGATTGCTCTTGCCGACTACAAGTTGCGCATTCACTTCAACAACGGGGAAGTGGGCATCTACGATTGCTCGCCCTTGCTCAACTTTGGAGTGTTCAAGGAATTGAAGGACATCGCGTATTTCAAACAGGCCAAGGCTTGGGATGGAACCGTGATCTGGCCACATGAACAGGACATTTGTCCCGACACCCTGTACCTGGATTCAACAAAAAGTCCCGAGCACGGAGCCTGATCCAAACCGCCATGCACCTTGAACTCCACCCCCAAGCCGCCCGTCTGCTGGCCCAGATCGACGACCTCAGACAGCGCGTCGGCGACCTTTTGGAAGAACAGGCCCATCTGCGCGCCCACGCCATTCCCATCCTCATGGCCACGTACGAAAAGGAAATCGGAGGCTTTGAACTTGCCCTGCTGGCCGTGCGCGTCGAGGCGAACGAGCTGAAATTCCGCGTCGAAAGCCTGATGCGGATCATCAACCGGGGCGAACGCGTCGCGGCGGATGATCTGGAGCGCATCGACACCGAGGTGCGCAAACTTCAAACCGTGTGGCAGCGGGAAATGGCCGACAAGGCCCGCCAGGTGGACGCGGCCCAGGATTTTTTGAAGGACGCCAAATACCTGAGCCCGGATCAGGAACTCCAAATCAAAAAACTCTACCGCGCCCTGTGCTTTCTGCTCCACCCGGACATGAAGGGCGACCCGGCCCTGCGCGAGACGTATTGGGACCATGTCCAGGCGGCCTACGCGGCCGGCGACCTCGCGGCCCTGGAAGCCCTGTGGATCGCGGCTCGGAACGGGCGCGGCGAGAGCGTGGACGAACAATCCAGCCTGGACGCCCTGACCGAGGAGCGCGACCGGCTGGAACACCTGGTGCTGGAACATACCCGCCGCATCGCCGAAACACGCCAAAACCCGCCCCTGTGCCTGGAGCGGGAACTCGGCGACCCGGCCTGGATCGCGGCCAAACAGGAAGAACTGCGCTCGGCCCAGGCCGCCATGCGGGCCCGGCGCGACGAACTACGCGCCCTCTGCGACCAACTCATGGCGAAGAGCGCGATACAGGTGCACTGATGTCCGACATTGCCATCAAAAACGGCCTGACCGGCCTGCTCATGCGCGTGTCCGTGGACGGCGGGGAACTGACCCTGCCCTTTGGCCGGGATATATTCCTCATCAACACCCATGTCGCGGGCACGGCCTACTACGACGCGCCCCAATCCCTGGACCGCATCCGCCAAGCCAAAACCCTGATCTTAAAGCGCCAGCCCGACAATTCCCACGACGACCTAGCCATCGAGGTCTTCACGCCGGATGGGAAAAAACTCGGCTACGTGCCGCGCAAATCCAATCCCATCCTGGCCCGGCTCATGGACGCGGGCAAGATCATCACCGCCACCCTGGCCGACTGCGACGACGAGGTGCACGGCAAATGGGTGGACCTGCGCATGGATATCGTCTTGAAGGATTTGTGAGGGGTCTGGCGTGAAAGCGCTCCGGCCTGGGCGCGGGCCGTTGCCCGAGCCCGCCCGTCACGCCGTCAATTTTCGATCTCGTGCTTCTTCAGCAGGTCGTACATGGTCGGTCGGCTGATACCCAAGGCTTCCGAGGCCTTGAGGATATTGCCGTCGAATTTGGCCAGGGCGGCCAGGATCATCTTTTTTTCGACCATGGCCCGCCCTTCCTTCAGGGTCTTGTCGAGCAGGTTAAAGCCGCTCGGAGTCGGAAGATCCTCGCCAAAGCCCAGTTCCTCCGGCGTGATCCGCGATGATTCGGCCAGCAGCACGGCCCGGCGCAACTTGTTTTCCAGTTCGCGGATATTGCCCGGCCAGGCGTGGGCCTCCAGGTAGGCCAGGGCCTCGGGCGTGAAGCCGGCCATGTCCTTGCCCAATTCCCGGCTGATGCGCCGCAGGAAGTGCTCGGCCAGAATGCGCACGTCGCCGTTCCGTTCGCGCAGCGGCGGCAGATGGATGGTGACCACGCCGATACGGTAGTACAGATCCTCGCGGAACGATCCGTTGGCGATGGCGCTGGCGATGTCCACGTTCGTGGCCGCGATGATGCGCACGTTGACGGGGATGTCCTTTCTGCCCCCGACCCGCTGGATGACCATTTCCTGAAGAAAACGCAGCAACTTGACCTGAAGATTGACCGGCAACTCGCCGATCTCGTCCAAAAACAGCGTGCCCTTGTCCGCGTATTCGACCTTGCCCGGAACCGTGGCCACGGCCCCGGTGAAGGCGCCCTTCTCGTGACCGAACAATTCCGACTCGATCAAA
>RZYB01000265.1 GCA_009930495.1 Deltaproteobacteria bacterium | reverse complement strand
CACGGTGTAGGGCGAGGGGCCTTTCCACAGCCAGTGGGCGCTTTTGATCATGTCCTCGCCGGCCTTTTTGTGGCAACGCAGGCATTCCTGCGTGACCTGTGTGGGCGTGGGGTCCGGGGGCAGCTTGACCAGTTCCTTGTGGTCCGGGACGCGCTTGGCATGGCAGCCGACACAGTCCACCGGGCCTTTGTTCATTTCCTCATGGCAGCCCATGCACTGCTGATGGTAGGCCGCCTTGAGGCCGATGCGTTCCGGATGCGCAGGGTTGAACGATTCCTGATGACAGGATCGGCAGGCCACGGTCTCGGACAGGCGGTCCACCGTGGCGTTGGCGCCTTCGGGGCTGAGGTGGTGGCACTGGGCGCAGTTCCCGTTCAGGCTGGCCGCGTGTTTGGAATGCATGAAGCGCGCTGGCCCGTAGAGGTTTTCGAAGGTGTTGACCAGCGGACTGTCCAGAATCATGTGCGAGAATTTGATGTCCGCCACGCCCAGTCCCAGGTTTTTGAAACGGATCTGGCGCAGTTCGGGGTCCTCAAGGCGCACCTTGGCCACGAAGTCGCGCGGGGCCTTGGCCCGTTCCATGGCCGCGGCATGGTCAGGGGCCTGCCAGCCCTCGGGTTTTGGGCTGTGCGGGGTGCGGATTTTTTCCACCGGGCCAAGGGGTTTGTCCTGTTCCGGAGCCGTGGTGGCCGGGCCGGGCAGAAGCATGGCCAAGGCCAGGAGGGCGGCCGCGCCCAACAGGACCGGGATGAATCGCGTGCGCGTGAGAGCTTTCATCGTGTCACCTCCTCCAGCTTGGGTGCGGACAGGACCGGGGTTTTCGTCGCGAGCACCCGGTACAGGAACATGATTGTCGCCACCGCGCCGGCGGTGACAAGGATTTCGCCGATGGACGGGAAATAGGGGATGGTCTGCGTCTGCGGACTGTACGAGACGATGAAGACGTTGAAGCGGTTCAGGAGCACGCCGCCGACCACCAGCAGCCCGACAGTGAAGAGGCCGCGCCGGGAGCGGCGCACGGCCGGAAAGAGCAGCAGAATCCAGGGCGTGATCACGCCAAGGCCCAGTTCCACCAAAAAGCTGTTGGCCTTGGGCGAGCCGTCAAAGGCCAGATACAGCACATCCCGATGGATCAGATCCCAGAGCTTGAGGCTCATGTACAGGCCCAGGGTGAGGATGGTGAAGCGCGACAGGGGCGCAAGAACGTTCATTTCACTGTCCAGGCCCAGGGACGTGGTCGCCAGATTGGTTTCGACAATGGTCATGGGATAGCCCACGGCAAAGGCGGACAGCAAAAAGAGCAGGGGCAGAAAGGGCGTGTACCACAGGGGATGAACCTTGGTCGGGGCAATGACCATGAGTGTGCCCAGGCTCGACTGGTGCATGCAGGACAAGACCACGCCAAGGACGATGAAGATCCACATGAACGCGGCCAGCTTGCGGTTGAACCATCCCAAAAGCGGAATCGTGTTGCCCCATTTTTCGGCGAGAATCGGAACCATCTCGATCCAGAGCACGCTGAGGTAGATCATGACGCACATGGCCACTTCGAATAGGGCGGAATTGTAATTATGGAAGAATATGGGCTTCCAGATGGCCCAGGAGCGCCCAATGTCGATGCACACGGCCAGGGCGACAAAGGTGTAGCCCAGGGCCGCGGTCAACAGGGCCGGACGGGTCACGGCCTCGTAGGCGTGACGGCCGAAGATGTGGGCCAGGGCCGCGGTGGTGAATCCGCCGGCGGCCAGGGCCACGCCGGAGGCGACGTCCACGCCGATCCACAATCCCCAGGGCGTGGTGTTGGACAGGTTGGTGGCGGCTCCCAGTCCGAACAGGAAGCGGACCGCCAGGGCTACTCCGCCCGCGATCATGAAGACGAGCAGGACCAGGGTGCCCGCGGACCAGAACGGACGGTCGATGGGTCGAGGCTGGTGGCGCATGGGTTTACTCCTTGTCCTTGGTTGCTTTGCCGGCGATGAGTTTCATGGTCAGGGCCAGCCCGGCGAACAGAACGGCCGGGGACCAGAGATAGCTGAACAGCGCATGTTGGATGGTTTCGCTGCGCCGGGGCAGAGGCTCGTCCGGCACGCGCGGAAAGCCGAGTTTGTCGAAGGGCTGCCCGGCGATGTACAGCCAGCTCGTGCCGCCGCCCTCGTGTTCGCCGTAGATGTGGTTTTCGTAGCGGGCGGGGTCGTTGGCGATACGTTCTTTGGCCAGTTTGAGCAGCGTGGAGCGCTTGCCAAAGGTGATGGCCTCGGTGGGGCAGACGGAGGCGCAGCCCGGCATCTTGCCCTCTTCCAGCCGTTCGAGACAGAAGGTGCATTTGCGTACCTGCGGGGTGAGCGGATCGTGAAAATCGTAGGCCGGAATTTCGAACGGACAGGCAACCATGCAGTACCTGCAACCGATACAGCGGGTTACGTCGTAATAGACAGCGCCGTTGTCCTTTTTGCTCAGAGCCCCGGTGATGCAGGCCGAGACGCAGGCCGGATCCTGGCAGTGCATGCACTGGACCTTGACGAAGCTCGGCACCAGTTCGCCGCGATCCGTCAGCTGGCCGGGGTAATAGCGGTTGATCACGGTGTAGGACCCGGCCGTGGGGCGGCGTTTGGCGTCGAGCAC
>RZYB01000264.1 GCA_009930495.1 Deltaproteobacteria bacterium | reverse complement strand
GCGGATTCAGACGTACAAACGCTGACAGAGCGGGCAGTGGGTGGACGTGCGGCCGGCGATCCGGGCCGTGACCAGGGGCTGACCGCAGCCGGGGCAGGGGGCGCCGCGTTTGCCGTAGACCTGGAAGTGGTTTTGGAAGAGTCCGCTTTTGCCGTAGGCGTCGCGGTAGTCGCTGATGGTGCTGCCGCCGGCGGCAATGGCCGCGCGTAGGATACGTTGGAGCTCGGCGCACAGGCGATCCAGGCGTGCCGCCGGAATTCGCGCGGCGCGGCTGGCGGGATGAACGCGGGCCGCGAACAGGGATTCGTCGGCGTAGATGTTGCCAATGCCGGCCAGGACCGTTTGGTTCAGGAGCAGGCTTTTGATGCGCGCCTGGCGCCCGGCCAGCCGCTGGCTCAAGACATGGGGCGTGGTTTCCAGGGGTTCGGGGCCCAGGGCGGCGTAAAAGCTCCAGCCGTCAAGTTCCCTGGGCGAGAACAGCCCCAAATATCCAAAACGTCGTGGATCTTCAAAAATGATCCGGTCCGAGTTCGCGAGGTCGAAAACCGCGTGCGCATGGAGGGGAAGTGGCTCGTCCGTCCGCGCCAGCCAGACCCGGCCGGTCATCTTCAGATGGAACGCGAGCACGGACCCATTGTCGAGTCCGATCAGCAACAGCTTGGCCCGCCGGGTCACGCCCGTGATGACGCGTCCGGGCACGGTGTCCACGTCCCCGGCGCGTCGGATACTCGGCGTGAGCAGGCGGGCGGTTTCGATGCGCTGGCCTCTGGCCTGATGGTCCAGGCCCCGGGCGATGGTTTCCACTTCGGGGAGTTCGGGCATCAGCGTAGGGGCAGGTTGATCGTTAGGGTCCGGCCACCGCGCCGGATGCTCAGGACCAGGGGTTTTTTCTGGCGGGAAGCGGCCATGGCCGCGAAGTGAAGATCCGTGGGTTCGGCCAGCTTTTTGTCGCCGGCCACGACGAGGATGTCCCCGGCTTCGAGTCCGGCCCGGTCCGCGGCGGAAGCTGGCTCCACGGCGTCCACGCGCATGCCCGCGGCCTCGAAGACGACATTCATGCCCAAGCGGCTTTTGTGTTGGGCCGCGCAGGCGAAAAAGACGGTCTCGCCCGGCTGGGCGCGTGGACCGGAATCGGTCTGGGCCGCGAAATCCTCGCCGTCGCGCACGGGCATGACTCCCAAAACCCGGGAATTCGGGTTCAGGGTTCGCAGCCGGTATTCAATTCCCCAGCCATGCTCGACATGGCCGGCTCCGGCCAGGACAACCATGGGCCGGCCAAGCTTGGCGTGCCAAGCCAAGGCCTGTTCGGCCATCATGGAATCCCAGGCGGCCTGAACCAGGAAAAAGTGCTCGGCCATGTTTGCCATGGCCGGAGTGGGGGGTCTTTTTCGCGCGGCCGCGCGCATGCTCTGGTGCAGGCCGACCTGCTCCTCCAGGGCCTTTTTTTGTTCCGGGCTCACCGCGATGATTCGGGCTGGAATCAGGGCGCGCTCGGCGGGATCGAGGGCCGCCTCGCCCGCGTCGCGGAACTTGGTCAGCACCGCCCGTGGGATATTTAGGGCCAGCACGGGCAGGTCATGGGTTTCGGCCAGTTCGAAAATTGGCTGGTACTGTTCGTAGGGGTAGCCCCAGAGCTTGTCCCAGCCCACCTCTCGTCCAAGGTCGCGGGCACTGATGCGCCGGGCATTGAATTTCTCCAGTACGGGCTGGACCGTGACCGGGAGCATCTCCAGGCCAATGGCCGGCCTTTGTCCGGCCTGGACCATGGCCGTGATGACGCGGGCCTGGGCCGCGTGGTCGCAGGGGTTGGTATGTCCCTCGCCCACGAGAACGAAGTCCCTGGCCTGGGCCATGCGGGCAACGTCGGCCTCGGTCAGGATTTGTCCCGAGGCCGCCAAAAACGTGCCCGCCGGCGGGGCCGTCCAGGATGGACGGGGCCCCGTGGCGGGCTTGGTGGCGCAGCCGCAGAGAATCGCCAGCAGCAGAAACGCGAGACAGCGCGACGTGTTCATGGTTAGTCCCAGTTGCGTTTGTCCTCGATGAACCGGATCTGCGGCGGCAGGGTGCCGGGGGTGAGGATTTTCAGGGCCGGGCGGATTTTGATTTTTTCGCGAAACATGTGCAGCAGTTCCTCTTCGCGCTTGAAGCTCGAGGCCTCGATCAAGAGCGTCATCTCGTCGATGCCGCCGGGGTTGGTGACCTCGATCTGCCAGCGTTTGATTTCCTCGAACACGGAAATGACCTGTTCGACCTGGTGCGGGTACACGAACATGCCCTTGATGCGGGCCGTGGTGTCCACGCGGCCGACGATATTGCCCAGGCGCGGGGAGGTCCGGCCGCAGGCGCACGGTGCGCGGTCGATATAGGACAAATCGCCCGTGGCCAGACGAATGAGCGGGTAGGTCTTGTTGAAGGCCGTGACCACGATCTCGCCGACTTCGCCGTCCTTGAGCGGAATGCCCGTGTCCGGATGGCAGATTTCGACGTAGGCCCGGTTGGCGATGTGCAGGCCGTTTTTGTGGAAGCATTCATAGCCGATGCAGCCGACGTCGGCCGTGCCATAGCCCTGGCGCATGATCAGATCGAATTTCTTTTCCATGTTGGAGCGCATCTTCTCGGAGAATTTTTCA
>RZYB01000263.1 GCA_009930495.1 Deltaproteobacteria bacterium | reverse complement strand
AGCGGAGAGTCGCGCGGTTTGGGGCGGGCATTGTCATCGCGGGGTGATTGCTGTAGGGAGCGGACGTTCCAGCCGTCTTTATTGTCAACAACCAGTGCACGATGCGAGGTGCCATATGCGATTTATCGATGATCTTTCCCTGGAGGGCAAGCGGGTCCTGGTGCGCGTGGATTACAACGTGCCCATCAAGAACGGCGCGATCGTGGACGACAATCGCATCGTCCAGAGTCTGCCCACCCTTAGGTTGGCGTTGGACGCGGGCGCGTCCCTGGTGTTGTGTTCCCATCTGGGCCGTCCCAAGGGCGTTCCGGTTCCTGAATTTTCTCTTCGGCCCGTGGCCGCGCGGTTGGCGGAATTGCTTGGCCGCGAGGTACGCATGGCGCCGGACTGCATTGGTCCGGAGTCCCTGGCCATGGCCGAAGATCTGGCGCCGGGCCAGGTTTTGTTGCTGGAAAATTTGCGCTTTCACGCCGGTGAAACCAAGAACGATCCGGAGTTTAGTCGCGAATTGGCCAAGTTTGGCCAGGTCTATGTCAATGATGCCTTTGGCGCCTCGCACCGGGCCCATGCCTCGGTGGTCGGCGTGACCGAGTTCATCGATGACTGCCGTGGCGGGCTGTTGCTCAAAAAGGAATGGCAATACCTGGGCGAGGCCCTGAAGGACCCGCAACGTCCCTTCGTGGCCATTATCGGCGGCGCCAAGGTTTCATCCAAGCTGGGCGTCCTGAAGGCCCTCATGGACAAGGTTGATTCCATGATCGTGGGTGGAGCCATGGCCAACACCTTCCGCAAGGCCCAGGGTTTCGAGGTTGGAACCTCCCTGGTCGAGGACGATCTGTTGGAGGAGGCCATGGCCATCATGGTCGAGGCCAGGGAAAAGGGTGTCAAATTTTATCTGCCCGTGGACTTTATTCTGGGCACGGACCCCAAGGGTGGCATCGCCTCGGGCGTGCGCACCTATCAGGATATCCCGGCCGATGAAATGATTCTGGACACGGGCCCGGCCTCGCACACCCTGTTCGCCGAGGTCGTCAAGAACGCGAAAACCGTGATCTGGAACGGACCCATGGGCGCCTTCGAGAATCCGGCCTTTGCCCAGGGGTCCATCAATCTGTGCCGGATCGTGGCGGCCATTGACGCCCTGACCATCCTTGGCGGCGGCGACACCAACGTCATCGTCGAACAGACCGGGATGACGGAGAAGTTTTCATTCATTTCGACTGGCGGCGGTTCCTTTCTCGAATTCCTGGAGGGCAAGGAACTGCCGGCGTTCACCGCCTTGGAGAAAAAGTCATGAAAAAGCTCATGGCCGCCAACTGGAAGATGTACAAAACCGTGGCCGATGGCGAGGCCACGGCCCGCTCCCTGGCCGGGCTTTTGGCCGGAAAACTGCCTGGGGACCGGGAAGTGCTGATTTGCCCGCCGGCCATCATGCTGGACCACGTCGGCCGGGCCCTGGCCGGACAGGCCGGGCTGCATCTTGGCGCCCAGAACTTTTACCCTTCCGCGCAGGGAGCCTTTACCGGCGAGATCGCTCCGGAGCAGCTCGTGGATCTGGGCTGTGGTCATGCCCTGGTTGGACATTCCGAGCGGCGACACGTGTTGGGCGAGGATGACGACCTCATCGGCCGCAAGGTCGCGTTCGGGCTGTCGGCTGGGCTGAAGATCATTCTCTGCGTTGGCGAAACCATCACCGAGCGGCGGGCCGGGCAGGTCGAAGCCGTGCTGACCCGACAGCTGGAACGCGGCCTGGCCGACGCCTTGGCCCTGGCCACGTCCGATAACTTGGCCGTGGCCTACGAGCCGGTCTGGGCCATCGGCACGGGCGAGGTGGCCGGGCCGGCGGAGATTTTGGCCGCGCACGCTTTCGTGCGGACAAAACTTTTGGAATTGATGCCGGAACAGGGCGCGCGGGTGCGCATTCTCTACGGCGGTTCGGTCAAGCCGGACAACGCCGGCGCCATTGTCCGCCTTGACAATGTCGACGGTGTGTTGGTAGGCGGCGCGAGTCTCAAGGCAGACAGCTTCAGTCAGATCGTCCTGGCGTAATTCTTTGGAGGTATTTACTTGAATTCTTTGATAATCACCATTCATGTCATCGCATGCGTCACCCTTGTGGTTCTTGTCCTGCTCCAATCGGGCAAGGAAGGCATGGGGGTTATTTTTGGCGGTGGCGGCGGTTCCTTGTTTGGTGCCAGCGGCGCGGGTAATCTGCTCAGCAAACTGACGGCCGGCGCGGCGACGGTGTTTTTCATCACCTCCATGGTCTTCACGTATGTCAGCACGCAGCAGCATACCTCGCCCAAGGAATCCATCGTACTGGACATGCCCGTGACCCAAACCCCGGCCGCGCCGACGGTGTCCGAGACTCCGGCCGCGCCGGCCGTGTCCGAGACTCAGACTGCGCCCGAGTCCGAGACCCCGGTCGATCAGAACGCGCAGACGGAAACACAGCCAAAAACAAATTAAAAAAATGCTGGACAAGAACCGGAGTCGTGTATAAAGACAGCTTCTCCGGTTTACGGAAAGATCGCGAAATTGAAGAGCTTATGTCGAAGTGGTGGAATTGGTAGACACGCTATCTTGAGGGGGTAGTGGGGTATCCCGTGGGGGTTCGAGTCCCCCCTTCGACACCA
>RZYB01000262.1 GCA_009930495.1 Deltaproteobacteria bacterium | reverse complement strand
GTTGTTGAACATCAGTTGGGAGGCATCGTCCTGGCCCTGGACAATATCCGTTCCAGCCTCCCCTCGGATTGGCGCGTCGGTCCCCGTTCCACCCCCGTCCTTCGCAACCGGCTCAAGGTACTGGCCGGGGCCATGACCGGGGTGCGTACCTTTATCGTTCTCGACGCGGCGGGGCGAGCCGTTGCGTCAAGCCAGGATGCCTTTGTTGGCCGCGACTTTCCGCAACGGCCGTATTTTCAGGTTCCACGGAGCAATCCTCGGCCGGATGTCCTTTTTGTCAGTTCTCCGTATCAAGGCGTGCTCGGTTCCTGGCTCATCAACATTTCCCGGGCCATCGTCGACCCCAACGGCGAATTTATCGGCGTGGTCTCGGCCAGTCTCGATCCCAAGACCCTGGGCATTGCCTTGCATGCCGTTCTCGATGCGCCGGATACCTGGGCCGCCATCATCCATGGCGATGGAACGCTTTTTGTGTGGGAACCCTTGCGGGCGGCCATGCTGGGCAAGAATCTGGCACGGCCCGGCGCGTTTTTTTTCCAGCACATGGCCAGTGGCCGCGCGAGTTCGTTTTACGAGGGAGAGGTTTTCGCCACCAAGGAAGAATCCTTCATGGCCCTGCATTCCGTCCAGCCCGGACAGCTGGGCATGGATCACCCCCTGGTTGTCGGCGTGGGCCGCAATTTGAATGCCGCCTTGAGTACTTGGAGGACCAGCCTGCGGGTTCATCTTGCCCTGTACGCCGTCATGATCATCGTTGGGGGCGTGGGGTTGTTTCTTGCCCAGCGTTGGCGCAATCGATCCGAGGGCCAGTTGCGGGCGGCGCAGGCAGAATTGGAGAGTTTTTTTTCCATTGCTCCGGATTTGTTGGCCTTGGTTGACATGGGCGGATTGTTCAGGCGTTTGAATCCGGCTTGGGAAAAAAACATGGGTTATCGCGTTTCGGAATTGGAAGGGCGATCGGTCTTTGACCTCATCCATCCCGAGGACCGGGAATCGGGGGAGAATGTCTTCGGCGGCGTGGGGCCGGGTGACGGGGTCTCGGGTTTTGTCGCCCGCTTCCTCCATAAAAACGCCACGTACCGCTTTCTGGAATGGTCCGTGGTTGCCCATGGCGACTTTCTGTTCGCCGCGGCCCATGACATCACCGAGCGGCGCGAAGCGGAAACACATCTGCGCAATCTGGCCTACCACGACCGACTGACCGGCCTGCCCAACCGGGCGCTTTTTTTCGACCGCTTGGCCCAGACGATTTCGGCGGCGCGGCGGAGTCAAAAGAATTTCGCCATTTTATTCGCTGATCTGGATGGCTTCAAGGCAGTCAACGACGAACACGGCCACGATGCTGGCGACATTGTTCTCAAGACCGTGGCCGAGCGGTTCGTGGCCACCGTGCGGGGGGCGGATACCGTGGCCCGCATGGGCGGTGACGAATTCGTGTTCATTCTGCAGGACATCGGCGGACGTGATGGCGCGGCCGCCGTGGCGCAAAAACTTCTCGATGTGGTCGGGGAGGACATTGCCCTGTCTCCGGTGTTGTCCTGCCGCGTGGGCGTGAGCATCGGCATCAGCCTGTGTCCGGACAATGGCACGGACATGGACGATCTGCTCATGGCGGCGGACACGGCCATGTACCGAAGCAAGAAGGGCGGCAAAAATCGTTTCGTTTTCGCTGGGGACCCCGGGGACGACGACGGGGCGATCACCCTTGGAGCGGAACATGTGGTCGGTGTCGGCGTCATCGACGACCAGCATCGGCGGATGGTGGAGTTGGTCAACCGGTTGGCCGAGGT
Organism: Deltaproteobacteria bacterium; assembly: GCA_009930495.1. Taxonomy (NCBI): domain Bacteria; kingdom Pseudomonadati; phylum Myxococcota; class Myxococcia; species Deltaproteobacteria bacterium. Next base: position 876 of record RZYB01000262.1, on the reverse strand, counting down.
CGCCCGCGCCGGTGGCGACGCCTTGGAAATGGAGCGTCGGTTCACGGAACTGGTCGAGTTCACGTCCTATCATTTCATGACCGAGCATCGGCTCATGGAAGAGCATGGTTACCCGGATCGGGCCCGGCACGACATGGCCCATGCCCATCTCTTGGACGAGATTCAGCGGATGAAGCCGGATTTGTTCAAGGCCGGTCGGCAATTTTTGAGCCTGCATTTGAAGAAATGGACCCTGGATCATGTTCTGGCCGAGGACATGGCCCTGGGAGCATTTTTGCGCGAGCAGGGTGGAATGGACGCCTGATCTTTTTCCGCCGTCACGGCGGCGGTTCGCGTCCGACCGTCCGCTTCGCGCGAGTGGACGTCCGGCCGGATCCTTTATCAACGCTGCCTGGAATACGGTGATGCGTTCCGATGTGTCGAAGTGGCGCACGCCAAGCGAGGTTGGTGATGGAGCATGGATCTTTTGCCCGACGTGTTCGGAGCGCGGTCCTGATGAGCGGGGCGACCCTGTGCGCCTGGAGTGTTTTCGTGGCGTTTTTGCACGGCCAGGCCCTGCGCGCCGATCGGGACAGCATGGCCGACATGGCCGTGATCGAGGCCCGGGCCGCCTTCGAGAAGGATGTCGCCTACAGGACTTGGGCGACCCGTCTTGGCGGCGTGTACGTCGAGGTCATGGATTCATTGCGGCCCAACCCATATCTTGATGTGCGCGATCGCGACGTGACCGCTTCGAACGGAAAGTCGCTGACCCTCGTCAATCCCGCCTACATGACCCGCATGGTGCACGCCATTGGCAATGCCAATTCCGGCCTCGTCAGTCGTATCACCAGTCTCGCGCCGGTGAATGCCGAAAATGCGCCGCTTGCCTGGGAA
>RZYB01000261.1 GCA_009930495.1 Deltaproteobacteria bacterium | reverse complement strand
CACGAATTCGATGGTCATGCTCCGCGTTTCGCGCACGGGCCGCACCCCAAAAAGCACGCCGCGTTCGATGTCCGTGACCGGCGGGACCGTGGGCGGCTCGATCCGCGCCTTGCGATCCGGAATGACGCTAAGTTCCCGCCGGGCCAGGGCTTCCAGCTCGTCCAGACTTTGCGGCCCGTAGAGGACGCCCTTGATCAGATTGGCCGAGTACCAGGTTTGGTGAAAGCGGATCAATTCCTCATGGAGGGTGCTCCCGGGTTTGTCGGACAGGGTTTCCAGATTGCCGCCGGTGAAATGCGTGGCCGGATGCTTCGGGTTGAGGGTGGACAGGGACAGCATGGCCAGACGGCGGCCATCGCTGTGTTTTTTCGATTCCATTTCCGCGTTGATGGCGTTTCGTTCCTTGTCGGCATAGACCGGGTCCAGGAGCGGACTGGCCAGGGTGTCGGCCATGCGGCGCAGGGCCTCGGCAAAGGCCGGCGGATCGACCTCCATCATATAGGTCGTCGAGGTGTAGCCCGTGGCGGCGTTGGTCTGGCCACCATTTGCCGTGATAAAGGCTTGGTATTCCTCTGGGGCGGGGTAGGATTTGGACCCGAGAAAAAGCATATGCTCCAGATAATGGGCCAGACCGGGCTGGGAGGGCGCGTCGTCCAGGCTGCCCACGGGCACGGCCAGGGCGCTCGCGGCCTTGGACGCGTGGTGGTCATGGACCAGAAGCACCTCAAGCCCCGTGTCCAGGGTCAGGGCGCGGTAGTCGCGGTAATCCGTGTCCGGGACGCGGATTTGTCCGGCCAGGGCCGGGGTGGTCAGGAGCAGGAAAAGCAGAAGATATCGCACTATGGCCATGGGTTCTCCGTGGATGTGGTTTGTCAGGTGGCCAGAAGGGGTGTGGCCGTGCCCAGAATGTGTTCGATTTCGGGAAGCATGCGCCGCACGCAATCGCGTCCCTCGCCGATGGCCTCCTGGGCGCGGTGAAGCTCCAGCAGGCCGATATGGGAAAGCTTGGGCGTCAGCAGAATATCCGGTGGATCGCCAGCCAGCCGGCTGCGGGTGATACGCTCCTGGGCGATGTTCACGGACCCGGCGATGGCGTCGAACAGGCTCGGCGGTTCGTCCACTTCCTCGGTAAAGGAGAAAAGCGGCCCCGCGTATTCCCGGACCAGATCCGCCAGGGCCTCGGTCATGCCGTTTTTCTTGGGTGGGGTCTTGGGTTCGCGGGCAAAATGCTTGCCGACGATGTCGCCGTTCAAATTGACGGCGATGACCAAATCCGCGCCCAGGGCCCGGCAGATCGTGACCGGCACCGGATTGACCAAGCCGCCGTCCACCAGCCAACGGTTTTTGTGGCGGATGGCGGGAAACAGTCCCGGCAGGGCGATGGACGCCCAGACCGCTTCCAAAACCGGTCCCGAGGTAAACCAGACTTCCCGGCCGGTTTCCAGATCCGTGGACACGGCCGCGAATTGCCGGGGGAAGGATTCGATCAGGGCGGATTCGGTGGCCACGTGCAGGCTCAGGAACTCGTGCAGCCGCTTGGTGTTGACGAAGCCCGTGAAGGACGTGCTCAGATCGAAAAAGCGGGCGATGTCCAGTTTGGTCAGGGAGCACACCCATTCTTCCAGGGTGTCCAGATTACCCACTGTGTGGGACGCTCCGACCAGGGCGCCGATGGACGCGCCGCAGATGATATCCGGTTCGATGCCGAGTTCGGCCAGGGCGCGGATAACCCCGATGTGGGCCCATCCGCGCGACGAACCGCTGCCCAGGGCCAGGCCGATTTTCATATCCGGGATGCGGGATGCGTGGGGTGCCGGGTCCATGTTTTTCTCCGGATGAGGATTGTGCGCGAACAGGGGAGGTAACGCCGCAAGCGGCTGCGTCAAGGTCAGTCCGAAAGGGCCAGTTTCGCCCCAAGGCCGGCCAGAATGCCGCCGCCCGCGCGTTTGAGCCAGACCGCGCCGTTACCGCCCGTCAGCCGGCGATTGAGCATCCCGCCCAGGGCGGCCACGATCAGGCACCACGTCGTGCCCGTGGTCACGAAGGTCAGGCCCAGCACCAGAAAGGCCAGACCAGGATGGGCGGCGCCCTGCGCAATGAACTGCGGGATCAGGGCCAGGAAAAAGAGGGCCACCTTGGGGTTCAGGACATTGGTCAGTACACCCTGGCGAAAGATGCGCGGCAGGGATTGGGCTGGCTCGGTGCGGGTGACTCCAGCGGATTTGGAAAAGATCATGGTCAGCCCGAGGTAGATCAGATAGGCGGCCCCGGCCCATTTGACGAGCTGGTAGGCCGTGGCCGAGGCCGCCACCAGGGCGGTCAGTCCGGCCGCGCCGAGCAGGGTGTGGATGACCGCGCCCATGCCGATGCCCAGGGCCGAGACAATACCGGCGGCGCGCCCCTGTGCCGCGCTTCGGCCCAAAATGTAGAGGGTGTCCGGGCCGGGATAGAGATTCAGGGTAACGGCGGTGAGCAGGAAAAGGGGATAGTTGACGATATCGAACATAAAGGTCTCCTGATGTGCTTACCGGTTGTCGTGTTGGTGTACAACCGATGCGCGGTGATAGCGTGTAACCGGGATGGGCGCAAAGGGCCCCAAAGGCAAGACTTGCCGGACGGAAAGCCCGCGTGTAGCCACATCGCCATGCATGCACTCGATATTTTGTT
>RZYB01000260.1 GCA_009930495.1 Deltaproteobacteria bacterium | reverse complement strand
CTGCGGCGGCAGACCGAAAATCCGCGTGCTGGCCGCGCTGACAAAGAGAACCTGGGGCGGGTCGATTTGGTGCAGCCAGAACACTTCCGGAATGTTGTCCAGGATCTGACGCATAAGGGATTCGTTTTCGCGCAGCTTGGCGTTGGCCAGGGACAGTTCGGCCGTGCGTTCGCGGACCTTGGTTTCCAGCTCCAGGGCGTGGCGGCGACGTTCCCGCAACAGGTCCAGGCGTTCCCAGGCCTTGGCCAGGGCCAGGTCCAGCAGGGCGAAGTCCAGGATGGGTTTGGTTAGGTAGTCCGAGGCCCCGGCGCGCAGGGCCTTGATGACGTCCTGCATGTTCCCGGCTCCGGACACGATGATGACCGGGACGTCCGCGGATTGCCGACGGATGCGGGCCAGGATGGCGTGCCCGTCCATGTCGCCCAGACGTAGATCCAGAAGCACGGCGTCGTGCCGGTCCGGGTCGAACAGGCTCAGGCCGTCCACGCCGCCGGCGGCTTCCTGGACATCGTGTCCCTCGTCGCGCAGATGATCCCCCACGGTCAGGCGGATCAATTCCTCGTCTTCGATCATGAGGATGCGGCGGGGGCTGGGCGTGACTGGAAGAGCCATGGTCGGGATCTATCACCGGCCTGGTCGGAGGAAAAGAGAAATGCCGCGCGGTTTTCGGTCTTGGCTCAGGACGCGGACAGTCCGGCCGGTGTGCCGTTGGCCGCCTTCCGGCCGGCGGCCGCGCAGCGGATGGCGATTTGCTGCACGGATTCGGTGCGTGCCTTGGGCGGAAGGACAGCGAGGATGTCGTGCTCGTCGATTGCGCGCGCTTCATCCACGGATTTTTCGAGCAGGGTCTGGCAGCACAGGGCGGCGCAGAGGATGCCCTCGCCGTGGATGTTGGTCAGAAAACCCACGTCCGCGATCCGTTCTTTTTCCACGCGAATGAAGATTTCCACGAACCCCTCGCCTTCCCGCTCCCATCTGCCGCAATGACAGGGGCCGGCGGGCATCCCCAGAAACGGCGGGTCGAAGGCCAGAAGCTCCACGTCTTCGAGTGTCATGCTCATCGGTTGTGCTCGATTCGTTTGTAATGGCTGAAGTCGAACGAAGACGGCAGACCGTGACGCGGTCTGCGTTTGTCCAGCCTTCTGAACGACAGCACCAGCCCCAGCATTCCGGCCAGAAAGAGCAAGAGGCCGATTTTTTCCATGATGGTCCATCCTGTTTATTGTCTGGATAGCTGACGGGCGTGAAGATGCAACCTTGTCGGATTATTTTGACAGACCCGGGTGCGTGGGACGTGGATCAGGGATTCGTGAACGTGGCGCCGACCGGGGTTGGGCGCCCAGCGGGTTGCCGTTGAACGCTAACGGGCGCGCCGCGTTCCGGGCGCGGCGTAAGGGCGCGCAAAGCGGGTCAACTGGCGCCGGGCAGGGAAATTTCCCGATGTGTGTCGGTGAAATTATCACAAGGTAACATTTTGGCATAATTGAATATTTTGAGTTTTCGCTGCATAACCGTCGGAGAAATTTACATTCGCCACTCGCTCAGGACGAAATCAAACTGTTTTTGACAATAAAATCAAAGGGTTTTTCAAGCGACACATGTTGCATGTTTTGTGCACGATAGCATGCAATTCAGGGAGGTAGCAGGATGAAAAATACCAACGTCTTCGATTGAGGAGTTTGATGAATGTAAGAAACTCAAGGGGGTAGCAGTATGAAAATGATTTCGCCGCTTACTTGGGAAAACGGACGATGGCGCTCCGCCGCTATCGCCGCTTTCTTTTTCGTGTTCACGGCAACGCCGGTCATGGCCGGATCGTTCAATTTCACCACGACGGACGACTGGGCGACAGGCGTACTGACCAACGTCAATTCCGATCCGCCACCGGTCAGCGGCGACGGCCATCTGCGCCTCAATGACGCGGTGCTCACGCCGTTCAATCACATATGGGTTGCCCTTTCCGGACGTGGCACGGCCGTACGCATCAACACGGACCATGTCGAAGCCGATGGCCGTGTCACCCTGGCCGAATCAGCCGCTGGAGCAGGAGCCGTCTACGGGGAGTACCACACTGCTCCGGTAGGGCAAGCGGCAAATCCATCCCGCACCACGGTCGATAAAAATGGCGACGTGTGGGTCGGCAATCGTGATCAGGCCAATGGCGGGCTGGGTTCCGTGGTGAAGCTTTCCGCCAGTCCCACGGGCATGACATCGACCGGTATCTGGAACGGGAGCAGCTTTAATTTGCTTGGCTGGTCGAATGCGGGAGGGGTTGACACCATGGGAGGCACAAGCACTTCCGAGGACTCCGCGACGCTCTTGTACGTGCGAACGGCCGGTACGAATGTCAGGACAATCGCCGTTGACAAGGACAACAATGTCTGGACAGGCGGGTACGGTAACAAGGTCCACCAGAAATATGACGGAGAAACCGGTGCCGCCATCGGGGCCCCGGTCAATCTGGGTTCAGACAGCGGCTACGGTGGCCTCATCGACGGCAACGGCGTTCTCTGGTCCTCGGGTTGGAGTGCATCAAGCATTTCACGGTACGATCCGGCCACGGGAACGGAAACCAATCATGCGGTCGACGGCGGGTCTTACGGGCTGGCGGTCGATTCCAACGGCTTTATCTACAACACGCATCTGGGCAACACCGTCTCCAAGCTGGCTCCGGACGGAACGCTGATATGGACGAAGGCTTACACCGGCGGCGCCGGGAACCGTGGCATAGCCGTCACTCCGGATGGTCATCTCTGGATCGGGAACAGTTA
>RZYB01000259.1 GCA_009930495.1 Deltaproteobacteria bacterium | reverse complement strand
CTGGCGGGCGAGTGCGTTCTGGTCGGATTCAGCGCCGGCGCGGCTGCCGTGTGGACCGCTCTGGACGGTTTTTGCGGCCCTGCCAGGAATTTCGTGGGTTTTTATCCGTCCCGCGTCCGCGACAATCCGGACATTGCCCTGTCCGTGCCCACGACCCTGATCTTTCCGGCGATGGAGCGCCATTTCGATGTGGATGCGCTGATCGTTGCCCTGGCCGATCATAAAACCCTGACCTGTGTGCGGACCGAATACGCGCACGGATTCATGAATCCCCTGTCGTCGGGGTTCGATCCGCTCGGGTTGGAACGGTTTGTTCGTGTTGTGCATGGCGTCGTTGGGGCGGCTGGGGAACGGGGGTAGGCCGGTCACGGGCGTCGCGTTTTCTGTTCCACCCGCAGGGGGCGGGTCACGCGCAGACCGTGTTTCTTGATTTTGTGCAAAATGGCCGTGTGGGACAGGCCCAGGGTCACGGCCGCCTGGCGTACGCTTCTGGCCTGGGTCAGGACTGTTTCGAGGATGTCCTTTTCCAGACGGTCAAGCTGGGTTTTGAGGGGTTGGCCGGCCTCGGCCCTGGGCATGGACCGGGTCTGGCCAGGAATGCGTTCGCCCAATTCGTGGGACAGGATGACGAAACGGTCGTCGATGACCTCGTCCGGGCAGAGGATGGCCGCCCGGTCAACCACGTTTTTCAGCTCCCGCACGTTGCCCGGCCAGTGGTGGCGGCCCAGTTTGGCCATCCCGGCGGCGGACACGGTCTTGACCGGCCGCCCGGCGCGTTGGGCCAGGGCAAAAAGGAAGTGCTCGGCCAGGAGGGGAATGTCGTCCAGACGCTCCTGCAGGGGCGGGATGTGGATGGGCAGGACGTTGATACGGTAGTAAAGATCCCGCCGGAAGGTGCCGTCCTCGACCATTTTTTCCAGATTGCCGTTGGTGGCGGTGATGATCCGCGCCCGAATCGGGATTTCCTTGGTTCCACCGATGCGTCTCGCGCGCAGATCCTGCATGACGCGCAGGATCTTGGCCTGGGACGAGAGCGGCATGTCCCCGATTTCATCCAGGAACACCGTGCCGTCGCCGGCTACCTCGAACAGGCCTGGCTTGCCGTCCTTGAGCCCGCCGGTGAAGGCGCCGGCCACATAACCGAACAGTTCGCTTTCCAGAAGCTGTTCGGGCAGGGCCGCGCAGTTGATGGGCACGAAGGGGCCAATGCGGCGGCTGGCCGTGTGCATGGCCCGGGCGAACAGCTCCTTGCCCGTGCCCGACGCGCCCCGGATGCAGGCGATGGAATCCGTGGTCGCGATGAGTTGGGCGTAGCCGATGAGGTTGATGATGGCCTGGTTCTGACCGACGATGTCTGAAAAGCTGATTTGGGCCGGTTCGGAAATGCTACGGGCCAACATCTTGATTTCGCGCATGTCCGTGATGATTTCCACGGCTCCGATGACGTGCCCGGACGCGTCGCGGATGGGTCGGCAGGTGGCGAAGTATTGGAGACGCCCCGAGGCCGTGGCCAGTGTTTTTTTCATGGCCACGCATTCCCGGCCGTCCAGGCTGTCCAGGATGGCCGTGTCGTCCAGACCCAGGTCGCGCACGTCCAGACCCAGAACGTTCTCGTTTTCGCGGCCGAGGATTTTTCGGGCCACTGTGTTCATGGTCGTGACCTTGCCGGCCGTGTCCACGGCGATGACGGCGCTGGCGATGTTGTCCAGGACCACGCGCAATCGTTGGGCCTGTTCTTCCTGGGGCAGGGTTGCGATGGGCCGGGTCGTGATCAGGCCGGGAATGTCGGTCAGGGCCGGCAGTAGCTCCGGCGGCGTTCCGGAAGGGCGATGTTCCGCTTCCAGATAGACGTGGGCCAGGTCGGCGACGCGGTCCACCTCCATGGCCACGATGTTGAACATGCGGTCCGCGATGCGTCGGGACAAGTCGGCGACGATGCCGACCCGGTCCTGGAACACGAGATGGAGCTTGATGGACATGGGGCTGCCTATCAGGGGCGGGTGGCGCTGCCAAGGCCGGGGTCCTGGACCGTGAACGTCCCGGTCGCGCCGCGTCCCAGATCGTCGGTGACGACGACCGCATGCCGCCCTGGCGTAAGGGGCGTGAAGCACGGGGTTTCCGGTGCGGAACTGGCGACAAAACCGCCGTCCACATACCAGAAATGGCGTGTCGCGCCCGGCCCCGGCGCGGCCAGGAGGGCCAGACGCTGGAACTCGGGGGGGACGTCGGAGCGCGTGACGTAGGGCGTGGCCGCCGAGGGAGACTGGATGGTCGGCCCGGCTTCGTCCGGCACGTCGGCGCAGTCCGGATGCATGGCCGGCAGACCGGCCATGGGGGAACCTTGGGCACGTTGCCAGGCCAGAAGTTCGGCTGGCCAGACAAGGGCGGTTTCCTCCCGCGTCGGGTGGGCCAGAAGACAGTCTCCCACCAGGCGCAGGCCCGTGTCCCGGTCCACGAAAATTTGTTTGTGCAGGGCGCAGACCGGCAGCTTGGTCACGCCGGCGATGGCCTGGGTCTGGATCGTGGGGCAGTTTGGTCCGGGACGGTCGCCGCTGATGGCGCAAACGGTCATGCGTGTCAGGCGCGGAGCCTCGATGCGGGGCGGTCCGGCCGCACCGGGCCGCAGGGCCCGGAAGATGTCGAAAAGCAGCGGTCCGGCATGGCGGACGCCGGAGATGTTCGCGCACAACGAGCCGTCCGGGTTGCCGACCCAGACCCCGATGGCCAGGTCCTGGCTGATGCCAACGGCCCAGGCGTCACGGTGTCCGAAGGACGTGCCGGTTTTCCAGGCCAC
>RZYB01000258.1 GCA_009930495.1 Deltaproteobacteria bacterium | reverse complement strand
GCCGCTCCAATCTCGAATAACGCCGTAATAGGTATGAAATTTCCACCCCCCCGCCCCTCAAAGGGGTGTGAAGGCCCGGGGGGGTGGAAATTTAAGGCAAAGAGCATGGCGCGGGCCTCATATGCTTTGACGGATGATTGTCGGTCGAAGGGAAATAACCAGATTCCGGCTTTCCTGTGTGGTCTTGCGGTAGGTGAACACCTCGCCAACAAGCGGGATCCACCCAAGGATCGGCACGTATTCCCGGCTGCTGCCCTTTTCCATGGACTTCACGCCGCCAAGAAAGATGGATTCACCATCGGCCAGCTTGACCGTGCTTTCGATTTCCTTTTTCTCCGTCACCAGATCCACGGCCTTGGTCGTGGTCATGGACACGTTCGATACTTCCTGGGAAACGGTCAGATAGATAAAATCACCCTCGACCTTGGGCGTGATGGACAGCGAAACGCCTACGTCCTCGCGAGTGACCGAATATTCCGACTCGCCGCTCTGGGTCTTGGTCTGTTTCTCGATGAACGGCACGTTCTGACCGACCACTATCCGGGCGGAATGGCCGGACAGGGCCGAGACAACCGGAGAAGACAGGACTTCACCGTGGGAATGGGTTTCCACTGCTGCCAGGGACGCCGACAGGGATCCGGAAATCAAATCCACCAGCAGGCCGGGACCGGGAGTCAGGAGCGAGGCAATTCCAGCGGCATTCAAATTGGCGGACACCGAGCCCGTGGTGGAAAGACGCACGCCCAATTCCTCGAATTCCTGATCCGTCAACGAAGCAATCACGCACTCAACCCGGACCTGGACGGATGACCCGTCAAGTTCCGTGATCATGCGTTCAGCGGCGGAAACCTGATCGGCAGGACCGGAGAGAAGGAGGGATTTACCGGCAATATGCGAGGACACGCCATCATAAAGCCCGTTGATGATGGAAAGGATTTGCTCCGGATCCTGGGTGTGCAGCGGAATCACCCGGCTATCGATCCCCGGCGACGGCTGATCCATGGCGGCCAGCGTTTGCCGGACCATTTGCCGGTCTGCCGGTGGACCCTGGACGATAACGGCATGGCCCCAATAGTCAGGAATCAGGCGCACCCCGCTTTCATCGGCTCGCAGCCGCTCAATGGCCGTGGACACCCGGAGATGCTTGACCGGGATCCGTTCCACATCGGCGGGCCGGAGGACATCCAGAGCACGGACCATGGCCGAGTATTTCCGCACCTGGTCAGAGGGGCCGGTGATCAAAACCTGGGACTCGCCCACGGCGGACACCTTGCCGGACGTGCCGACAGCCGTTTGCAGGGCGTCTGAAATCTGATCAGCCGTTACATATTGCAAAACATGGACGGACCAGCCCGCGCCAGGATCAATGCCTTGCTCGACAGGACGCACGATGTAGCCCCAGTTCATTTTCACCAAGGTTAGGCCGATGCTCGACAAGGAGGACGAGAAGATGGGCAGCACTTCCGAAAGCTCGAGGTCATCGGCGACCAACGTCATACGGCGATCACCGAATGATCCGGATATGGACTGGTTTGTGAGCTCCGAGACAAGAACGGCAACGTCACGGATAGGCGCATCGTAGAAACTGAAATCGATAGTCCCGGCGATGGAGCGCGACGCGAAAAGCACACACAGGACGAGGCTACAAAACGTTTTTTTGTTCACTGATGATCCCCCTTGAACGCGCGAAGTATTCTTGACCGTCTTTTTTCAGGCTTACTAAATTCCGATTTATGCGCGTGATTGAATACCCAAGATTGGATAAGGTGTCGGAAGTCAGCATAACGCCCTGGGACTCGTCCGGGCCTTGGAGCTCGAAGAAAATCACCTCAATGGAAGCAGTAGGCGTGGAGCGGTACACGGAACCACCCACAAGCCAGAGTGTTTTTCCTAGAAAATCAGCGAACGGATCAGATACAGCACGCCCAGAAAGAACAGCAGACGGCGCACCAGTCGGACCCGTAGAATTTTGACCGGGAGCAGCAGAAGGGACTTCACCTTTGGGCCGAAAAATCTTGAGAGGGTTTCCACGACTGATGATAAGCGCCAATAAAATGGCCAAAAATATGAGCAGGCCCATGATTTTTGGATTCTTCCAGAATGCGAGACCGGCTTTTGTGTCACTGACCACCCCCGTGGATGTAGATTTATAGAGCTCGAAAACCCATTTCGGAATCTTGCGGGTCCGAACAATCAGCAGATCCGAAGAAAGGCCGTTATTGCTGGCAATGTGCATGCCTTCCAGGTAGCGGCCCTTGATGCCCACCAGGGCTTGGTTTTTATGGAGGAAAGCCGCCTCGGAGACAGAGCGGATTTTGCCGTGAAAAAGCTTCACGTCCGGAGTCGTAAGGACAATATCCCAGTTGAAATGACGGTGCCGGGTCCAGGCGTCGGCATAGTCGCGGGGCCGTCCCTGGATCCGAGCAGCGTCCACGCCACCACGCAGGGCGAACGGTGCCCAATCGCCGGGGCGCATTTCGGACTGCCAAAAGCTTTGGGCCTCGTCGATCAGCAGGAACGCCCCGCAGTCCGCCCAGGTCCAAAAGGACTGCATCAGGAAAATGCCTTCCTCGGTTTCGGTATCAATCCAAACCAGCTCAAAGGATGCGGGAACAGTGCGCCGAGGAAATGCCTTGGTCAGAACCTCCCGGACCCGCTGCTCATCATCCAGGCCCCGGACATTGGTGATGACCACGCGACCGGAGAAAACGGCCTCGGTGAAATCGTCCATGACCGCGCCGCTTGTCTTGTAGGAGCCAGGAGGACCGTGATGTATTTTTACTGACATGGCGGGCC
>RZYB01000257.1 GCA_009930495.1 Deltaproteobacteria bacterium | reverse complement strand
CCATCGTGGAGGGGCTGGATCTGGAGGGACTGAAATAGGCTGTAAGGAGTCACGCGCCGCGTCATCCCGGTCGGGGAGGCGCGGTTTGTTTTTGGGGTGGGCGCATTTTCAGACGGATACTTTTTTTTGAGGTATCCTTGACGCGTGGGAGCCTCGCCCGCACGGGAGCGGCCAAGCTGGCCGCGCTCCCAGGTGTCGTGAAACAGAATCCGGACAGGGGCTATGCACATGGGGAATTGGATTGCAAGAGCATCGGGAGCGCTCGCGCTGGTCATGGGGCTCTTGGTCGCGGCCGGGGCCTTGGCGCAGGAAATTGCGGTATTTGACGGATCGGGCCGACTTGCGGCGGTGCGGAGCACGCCGGACGGCGCATTCCTGGTGGCCGGGGAAGCCCTGGTCATGCCGGACAATGCCGAACCGGGCGATGAGCCTCACCTAGAAGGTCTGGCCGCCATGGTTGCCGCCAGAGGCCAGGTGCTCTGGGCCCGAACGTATGGTGGCGACGGTCGGGAGAGTTTCGCGGCTGTTGCGCCAGTTGCCGACGGCGCTTTTCTGGTCGGCACGAGCGAGTCGTTTGGCCAGGGCGGAGCGGACGCCTGGATCGTGCGTGTCGGAACCAAGGGCGAGCAGCTTTGGCAAAAGCATTTGGGCGGAGCTGATGACGATTTCGCTTCGGGCGTGGTCGCCCTGGATGACGGCGGCTGTTTGGTGGCCATGGGCAGAACAACGGCACGCGGCCCGGAGATCAGACTGGCCCGGTTGGACGGCCAGGGACGGGAAATCTGGTCCGGTCCCAAGGAACCCATGCCTTTGGGCGTGCCAGGAACGTTGCATCAGTTGCCGCCGGTCGCTGGCATGAACGCCGCCCTCCGGTCTGGTGGTTTTGTGCTCGCCGGAACGTCCCCTGTCCGTCAGGGCGGTTCCCAGCCCTTTGCCTTGTATTTCGACGCGAAGTACACGCCATTGGACATGCCTGTTCCTTCTTCCGAGGGCAGCGCCATGGTTCTGTCCGTGACCGGGCCAAGCCTGCTCGCGGCCTGGACCGACGGCGCCTCGGCCGGGCCGGTGCGTGCCGGAGCCGCCCGGATCATGCGGGACGGCATTCGGCGGTTCGATGTCGTCCTCGACGAGCGGGATACCGATGCTTTCGGCGTGGCCCACGCCGAACCCGGCCCGACTGTGCTCGGTCTCAATCTGACATCGCCGGCGGGGGACACGGTCCGTGTCCAGCCCCTGGTGGACGCCAATCCGACCCGCGTCGAGCGGCCCGCGACCATGCTGGATCTGCCCAACCGTCGAGGACAGGCCCTGCTCGTGGCTGGCCGGACCTTGGTCCTGGCCGGAGCCATCCTGGATCAACGCGAGGAGCGGCCCTGGCTCATGCTTGTCCCGCTGGACGATTTCGACGGGGAAAGTTTGGGATTTTGACCCGGCCTTGAAGGGGATGCCTTCCAGGTTGACGGCGTCGCAGACGAACTCCGCCACTTGGCGTTTGGCCGGCATCAGCGTCTTGGGAAGATCGGGCCGCATGCCCCAGCGGGTGTCGGTCATCCCAGCTCCAAAAACGGCCCCGTGACCGAGCCGGGATTGATTTTCAGTTCTTCCGGCGTGCCCTGGGCCACGATGACGCCGCCGTTGTCGCCGCCGCCGGGGCCGAGGTCGATGACGTGATCGGCCGCCGCGACCACGTCCAGGTTGTGCTCGATGACGATGACCGAGGCCCCCTTGTCGACCAGGGTGTGCAGGACGGTGATGAGCTTGCCGACCTCGTGCATGTGCAGGCCCGTGGTCGGCTCGTCCAGGATGTAGAGCGTGCCGGGCAGGCTGCGTTTGCCCAGTTCGCGGGAGAGCTTGATGCGTTGGGCTTCGCCGCCGGACAGGGTCGTGGCCGGCTGGCCGAGGCGGATGTATTCCAGACCCACGTCCTCCAGCACGCCGAGTTTGCGCTCCAGGGCGGAATGGTTGGCGAAGAACGCCCGCGCCTCGCTCACGGTCATGTCCAGCACGTCGGCGATGGACTTGTCCCGGTACAAAATGTCCAGGGTTTCGCGGTTGTAGCGCTTGCCGCCGCAGACCTCGCAGGTGACGAAGACGTCCGGCAAAAAGTGCATCTCGACCCGGATCTGGCCGTCGCCCTGACAGGCCTCGCAGCGGCCGCCGCGCACGTTGAAGCTGAATCGGCCGACGGTGTAGCCGCGTTTTTTGGCGTCATGGCTGCCGGCGAAGATGGCCCGGATCTCGTCGAAGATCTTGGTGTAGGTGGCCGGGTTGGAGCGGGGCGTGCGACCAATGGGGCTCTGGTCGATGGAGATGATTTTTTCCACGGCCTCCGCGCCCTCGATGCCCTTGATGTTTCCCGGCGCGTCGACCTTGAGGCCCTGGGCCAGGGCCAGATGCTTGTACAGGCTGTCCATGACCAGGGAGCTTTTGCCCGAGCCGGACACGCCGGTGACGCAGACCAGGCTGCCCAGGGGGAAGACGGCGTCGATGTCGCGCAGGTTGTTGGTGGTCACTCCGCGCAGGGTGATGGCCAGGTCCGAGGCGCGGCGGCTGGCCGGGCGCGGGATGCGCAGTTCGCCGCGAAGGTATTTGCCGGTCAGGGATTGGGATTTTTCGACAAGTTCTTGGGACGATCCGGAAAAGACCAATTCTCCGCCCAGAAAGCCCGATCCCGGTCCCAGTTCCAGGACATGATCGGCGGCGCGGATGGTCGGTTCGTCGTGTTCCACCACCAGCACCGTGTTGCCCCGGCCCTGGAGTTGGCGCAGGGTGTTGATGAGGCGCTGGTTGTCACGCGGATGCAGGCCGATGCTCGGTTCGTCCAGAAC
>RZYB01000256.1 GCA_009930495.1 Deltaproteobacteria bacterium | reverse complement strand
TTCTTCGAGGATGTTCGGCTTTTTGGTGAAGGTGTCGCCGCCGATCTCGATGTCCATGGAAAAATCCGCGCCCACGTCAAAGGGCGGATCGATGTAGATCAGTTTCAGTCCGCCCTGTTTTTCGATTTCCTCGCGCAGGGGGCCGTTTTTGAGGCTGGACAAAATGAGCTTGTTATCGCCCCAAATCAGCTTGTTGGTCCAGCCCTTGAGCTGACGGCCCCGGTTATCCAGGGACAGATTCATGGCCTTGAGCAGCGGAAAAGCGGTTGCGTCTTGTTTCTCGGCCCGGGGCTCGTCGATCTGCTCGATGACCTGAAAGGGCAGCACGATGTTGCAGACATCGCCGCTCTTGCCGTTCCAGACCAGCTCCACCTCGCGTTTGTCGTCAAAAAGCAGAAATCGGTATTTCTCGGGCAGGGGTTTGTCCGCGTCGAGATAGCGGATGATGTCCTGTTTTTCCTGGTCGGTCAGTTTCATCTTCGGGAAATCCTTGCGCTACGCGGCGTCACCCGGACGCGACGCGACTTGATTTGGTCCAACGCACCTACCGCACTTGATCCGGGAGGCACAAGCCACTATTTCAAGACATTATCATGAAAAAAACACAATCGGGACGATTTTGCGCGCGGATCCGACGAACCCGGACGCACACCCAGGACAAGAGTATGCCCTCACGCCTTCAACTCGCGATCACCCTTATCGTGACCCTGGCCCTATGTGGCTGCGCGTCGCGCCGGACTCCGGAACCGCCCGCCGCGCCACCCATTCCAGGGACGACTATCTCCGACCGAGTCGATTCCGACCAAGTCGGTTCCAGCCGAGTCGGCTCCGGCACAATCAACTCGAACGAGATTGCCGCCGCCACGCCAAACTCGGACCGCGACCGCGCCATCCGGTTTCTGGCCGACAACCTGCCCCTGCCCGATCGTCTGGCCATGACCGAGGCCGACCTGCGCGAAAATCTCGATTTCGCCTTTCTGGCCAGACAGACCATGCCCTGGGGGCACAAGGTGCCCTGGGACATTTTCGCGCACTACGTTCTGCCCCACCGCACCAGCCAGGAGCCCTTCCAGGCGCATCGGCCCCGGCTTTTTCGGGAGCTGGCTCCACTCTGCGCCTCGGCCGCGAGCATGGAGGAGGCCCTGTCCCGAATCAGCGCTTGGACCCTGGAACGGGTCCGGTACACACCGACCTCGCGCCGCGATCTGGGCGTTATCTCGGTGTTGGACGGCGGCCGGGGGCGCTGCGAGGAACTGAACATCCTGTTCATGGCCGCGGCCAGATCCGTGGGCCTGCCCGTGCGCCAGGCCCTGACGCCCTGGTGGCAACACGCCGACGGCAACCATGCCTGGGTCGAGGCCTGGACCGAAACGGGCTGGCATTTCCTGGAAACAAGCGCCTTTTTCACCCGGCTGGACCAGGGCTGGTTCGCGCCCCAGACTCCGCGCATGGCCAAGGTCGCGGCATTTGCCCTTGGCCACCCCCAGGACCCGGCCCGCTACAGGGTGGGTCCTGGCTTTGCCCTGATCGACACGACCCCGACCTACACCCAGGCCACGCGGGTGCGGGTTCGCGTCGCGGGCCGAAACCACGCGCCAGTGGCGGACCGGGAGGTTTATTTTTCGATCTGGTCCGCCGGCGGCCTCAGGCCCGTGACCAAGACCACCACCGACGCCACGGGCCGGGCCCAGGCCACGCTCGGGCCCGGCGTCTTTTTCGTGACCTGCGCCACGGAAACAGGACTGGCCCATGCCCAGCTCGATACCCGCAACGCCTCGGCCGCCACGACAACCTTGTTCACGGCGTCAAACCGGCCCCTGCCCGACCGGATCGAATTTGCATTTCCCGGTCCCGGACCGTCCAGTCCGGAATCGTCCCCCGACCCGGAGCGCGACCAACGGCGCGCGGCCAGGGATACGCGCTACCTACCTCTGCTGGCCGGACTGCCCCCGGCCCTGCGGGAACATCTTCAACAGGCCGGACAGCGCATTCCGGACTGGCTGGCCGTGCTGCACGACCCGACCCGCTCCCCATGGCTGGAACCGGCCGTATTGGCGCTTGATGACAAGGATCTGCTCCAGGCCGATCCGCGGGCGCTCGACCGGTCAAGCCAACTCGGCCAAAAATCCAGGGAATGCGCGGCCAACGCCGGTCTCGCGTATGACGACGACATTTTCGTGCACAGTGTTCTGGCCTCCCGCCTGTATTTGGAACCGTGGTCGGACTGGCGGACGGAGCTGGCCGAATGGAGCGCTCCGTTGCTCGATCGCCCGCTGCGGGACAAAATCGGCCATGTCCGACGCCTGCTCCAATCTCTGAAGCGGGTGGAAGGAGGATATTTCGGCCCCATGCTCACGCCCGGACAAATTCTGGCCTGCCGCCGGGTCCGCTCGGAGTCGGAAACGGGCGTCATGCTCACGGCCGGCCTGCGCGCCCTGGGCGTTCCGGCCCGGATGCAGCCGGATCTGGGTGGGGTGGAGTATTTCGACGGTCGCGCCTGGCAGTTCTGGGCCGTCAAAAAAGAGGACGACGCCACCGGCGTCTTTCGGCTGCGCGCGCAAGCCACGCCGTCCCTGTTCACGAGTTTTGGCGTGGCCCGCGTCAACGCCGACGGCTATCTCGATACCCTGGACGATCTGGACTGGAACGAAAACGAACTGTCCTGCGCCCTGCGGCCCGGCGGGTATGTTCTGCTCGTGCCCACGCGCAAAACCAACGAAACAGTGGTCGAACTGCGTCCATTCCAGATCAACCCAAGGGCCGAGACAGTCCTGGAATTCCCCGGAACAACGCCGTGAGTTCGGGAGTCCGCCCCGGCAGCGGCATGAAGT
>RZYB01000255.1 GCA_009930495.1 Deltaproteobacteria bacterium | reverse complement strand
CCCTTCGGGCGCGGATGCCGCTTCCAGGACCGCGTAGCCGCTGTCCCGCAGATAGTCGCCCACGGTCAGACGCATCAGCTGTTCGTCGTCAATGTGCAGAATCGTGGGCCGGGATGTGTGGAGTGCTTGGTTCATGGAGGGTTTATCCAAAGCGCTTCTATCAAGACGCGTACCAGCACTGTTTGGATTTATTTTGTTTTTATATTGGGTGGTTGCGGATTTTTGAGAGCAGGGAGAGACGAGACGGGATCAATCAACGTTGATGTGGCGGCCACGCTCCGGCGTCTGGGGGGCGCGTACCGGGTGCGCAGCCGGATATCAATTTTTTGGAATGCATCAACCTTTGTTTATGTGTTGGTGCTCCCGCCGCGTTTCAGACGGGCACAAAGGGCCTGTGGGGAGATGCCGAGCAGGGCCGCGGCCTGGCGCTGGTTGCCGCCCACGCGTTTCAGGGCCTCGGCCACCAGGGCGCGGTCGGCGTCGTGCAGTGTCGGCAGCACGGGCCAGTCTCCAAAGGACAGGTCCGGCCGCGTTTCCGCGGGGCCGGGCCGGGGCAGACTGAGACGGGCGGCGATGT
This sequence comes from Deltaproteobacteria bacterium, assembly GCA_009930495.1. NCBI lineage: Bacteria > Pseudomonadati > Myxococcota > Myxococcia > Deltaproteobacteria bacterium. The sequence continues at coordinate 2,295 of RZYB01000255.1, read as the reverse complement.
CGTCCAGGTCCAACGAGCCCTGGCTCCTGCCCACGGCGTCGAAGATCAGGGCGCGGAGTTCGCGGGCGTTGCCGGGAAAGGGATGGCGGCGCAGCAGGGGGATCAGTTCCGGCGGTGCGGACACCGGGCGTCCAAAGGCCTGGGCGGCTAGAGCCAGAAAATGTTCGCTCAGGGGCGCGATGTCCTCGGGACGCTCGCGCAGGGGCGGAATGGTCAGGGCGTGGGTCGTGACGCGGAAGAAAAAGTCCGCCCGGAAGCGCTGCCCGTCGCTCAAATCCGCCAGGGAACGATTGGTGGCCGTGATGATCCGGGCGGTCATGGGCTTGGGTTTGTCCGACCCCAGGGGGTGGAATTCGCGTTCCTGCAGGACGCGGAGCAGTTTGATCTGGGGCTGGACAGGCAGGTCGCCGATTTCGTCCAAAAACAGGGTGCCGCCGGCGGCCCGCTCCATGAGGCCGCCGCGCGGTCTGTCCGCGCCGGTGAACGCGCCCCGGACATGGCCGAAGAGCGTGTCCGCGAAGGTCTGCTCTTCAAGGCCAGCCACGTTCACGGCCACGAATTCGCCGTCCCGGCCGCTGATTTTGTGGATGGCCCCGGCCAGAACCTCCTTGCCCACGCCGGTTTCCCCGGTGATGAGCACGGGCTCCGGGCTGGGGGCGATGGCCTGGCAATACTGGAAGATCCGGAGCATGGCCGGGCTGATGGAGATGAAGTCGTTGAAGGCCGTGGGTTTGGGCGGCGCGGGTTTGAGGAATTCCGCCGAAAGTCGTCGGCGTTCGCGGCGCACGGCAGCCACATCGACGGCCTTGGTCAGGGCGGAAACAATGCGCTCGGCATCGGCGGGTTTGCGGATGTAGTCAAAAGCGCCGTGGCGCATACAGGCCACGGCCAGATCCAGATCGTCCACGCCGGTGACCATGATGACCGGCAGGTCCGGCCGCAGGCTGAGCAGCTCCTGGAGAATTTCGTTCCCCTTGCGGCCCGGCATGAGCACATCCAGGAGCACGGCCTCGATATCCGTTTCCCTGGCGGTTGCCAGGGCGGACTCCGCGTCGGCCTGACAGATGATGTTGGTGATGCCGGCCAGGTTCAGGGTGATGCGCAGGGTGGTCAGGATGCTGGCGTCGTCGTCCACCAGCAGCACGGGGCGGGGCGGGTAGACGCGGCTGCTCACGACGGCCGCTCCATGGCCGGTAGCGTCACGCGGGCCACGGTGCCGCCGTGGGGTGCTGCCTCGAAACCGAGTTCTCCTCCGTGGGCGGCGACAATGGTCCGGCTGATGGCCAGGCCCAGACCCAGGCCGCCCTGGTCGCGTTTGGTGGTGAAAAAGGGATCGAAGACATGGTGCAACGCGTCCGGCGACATGCCCTGGCCTTCATCGCGCACGGTGAGTTCCACGCGTTTCGCGTCGCGGCGGCCAAGGCGGATGAAAATCCCCCTATCCTTGCCGGGCAGGGCTTCGGCCGCGTTCATGAGCAGGTTGATCACGACTTGCTCCAGGCGTTGATGGTTGCCGCGTACTGTCGGCAGATCCTTGTCCACGTCCACTTTAAGGCGGTTCGTGGTGTTTTTGAGGGTGTTGGCCGTAAGTTCCAGGGCGTCGTGCAGAACGGCGCCCATATCCACGGCCTGTTCCGTCGCGATATCGTCCGGTCGGGCGAAATCCTTCATGTGCCGGACAATGTCGCGGATGCGGTCCGAGGCCTTGAGCATTCCTTGGAGCAGTCCGGGAACCTCGCCGAGCACGCGCGCCAGCTCGGGATCGTTGTCCGGCCCGTCGTGCATGTGTCGATGTTCATGGGCCAGTTCCCAGATCTGCCGCACGGCCTGGGCGTTGAGACGGATGAGATGGTTCGGGTTGTTGATTTCGTGGGCCACGCCGGCGGCCAGGATGCCCAGGGAGATCATCTTATCGGCCTGGATCATGCGTTCCTGCTGGACGTGTTCCTGCTTCTGGACCTCCAGGCGTTTTGTCCAGTCCTCGGTGATGCCCGCGAGGAGGGTGCACTGCCCGGCGTCGTCCCGGATGGGAAAAATCTTGGTATGCAGGGTGCGCCTGGTTCCGTCCGCATGGAAGAAAACGAACGTGTCCTCGGACGCGGTACTTGCGGAGGGGCGCTGGAAGGAGGTGCTGATCCGCTTGCGGTCGTCCGGATGGATGCGGGCCATGAACCCTTTGAAATCGCTTTGCACGGCCTGCGGCGGCAGACCGAAAATCCGCGTGCTGGCCGCGCTGACAAAGAGAACCTGGGGCGGGTCGATTTGGTGCAGCCAGAACACTTCCGGAATGTTGTC
>RZYB01000254.1 GCA_009930495.1 Deltaproteobacteria bacterium | reverse complement strand
CGCCTCCAAGACCTTTTCCAGACGCACGCTGGCCGATTCCGGATCCAGTAATCTGGCGCTGCCATAGATGACCACCGTGGATTCAATCTGTTGCTCCTGCAGAATGAGCTCCGGTTTCAACAGTTCAAGCTGCAACCGAACCGGCCGCAACTCCTCGCGGAGCAAAAAATCCTGATCCTGAAAGGCCAGACGATACGACGGCGATGTGCACTGCTCCGTGTTCACATGTCGTTGAGCGGCCCTGGCGTCCTCGTTGGCCGAGGGAAAAACACCAAAACGACGGGAAGGCTTTGAACTCATGCCTGCCCTCCGGCCACGGCCACGCACTTCACCTCCACCACCCCGCCCAAGGGGAGGCCGGCCACCTGGACGGCGGCCCGGGCCGGCTTGTGCCCGGCCATGAAGGTGTCATAGATGGAGTTGAAGCGCTTGAAATTGCTCAAATCTGTCATGAACACGTCCACGCTGACGATATCGGTGACGGCGCAACCGGCGGCGTTCAAAATCGCGCCGACATTGGCCAGCGCCTGGCGGGCCTGGGCGTCGAAATCCGCGCCCGCGAACTGGCCCGTGGCCGGGACCAGTCCAAGCTGGCCGCTGACGTACACAAGACCGCCCGCGCGCACGGCCTGGGAATAGGGCCCCACGGCTGCCGGAGCCTGATCCGTCGAAATGCAGGATAACTTCGTCATGATTTCTCCTCGTAAAAAGCGGCCCCAAGGGCCGCCTGATGATATCCACTGGAAAACCGGACTAATCGTCTATCTTCCCGAGCCAATCCAAAGCCGCCGCGACCGTAGGAAAACCAATGGTACTGGTCAAGATGATGACCGCATGCCGCACTTCCTCCATGCTCGCCCCGGCCTGGACAGCCCGCCGGGCATGGCTGCGAACCGCGCCTTCCGATCGCAAGGCCACGGCCGCGGCCAACTGAATGAGCTGAATGTCTTTTTCCACAAGCGGACCACTGTCATGGGCAGCAGCGCCCAATGCCTCGGCGGCATCGACCAGCCCCGGATGCATTTCCTTCAATTTCCGATAGTGCCGTGGCTTTTCGCTCCTCATGGGACACCTCCTAAAAAGTGATCGAGCCGCCTTGATTGACGCGCTCCAGATTCGGTTTTACGGGCAATCGGTCTTGAATCACAAGAAAAATCCCCAAGGAGCATGCCATGGAATGTCCATGCCAGTCTGGCCGTGACTTCACGGAGTGTTGCGGACCGATTCTTGCCGGGCACATCACCGCCCCCACCCCCGAAGCCCTGATGCGCTCCCGGTTCACCGCCTTCGCGCGGGGCGAGCTGGACTATCTGCGGACAACCATGGTCCCGGAACACCAGGAGGAGTTCCATCCCGACGACGCCCGACGCTGGAACGAAAACACGCAATGGCTGGAGTTGATCGTCCACGACACGGCCACCGACGGCGACACCGGAACGGTCCGCTTCACGGCCATCTTCCGCCACAAGGAATCGACCCAAAGTCTGACCGAACGGAGCCGCTTCGTACGGCGGGACGGACAGTGGTACTATCTGGATGGCGAATACGAAACCGAGACGACGCGGCGCGAAACGCCCAAGATTGGCCGCAACGATCCGTGTCCGTGCGGCAGTGGCAAAAAATTCAAAAAATGCTGTGGCCGACAACCATGAGCGCTATCCTGTCCATTCTGGCTGTCTTCGCCGTCATGCTGGCCGGCATCCGACTCAAGCTAGGCCTGGGCTGGTCCATCCTGGCCGGCAGTTTTTTGCTGGCCCTTCTGTTCGATCTCTCGCCCCTGGCCTGGCTCAAAACCCTTCCGGCCGCCCTGCTGACCGAGGAAGCCTTCATTCTCTGCTCCATCATCGCCGTCATCCTGGCCTTCAGCGCCCTGTACTCGGCTTCGGGACAATCAGAGTCCTTCATGCGCGCCATTCGCGGCCAGGTCCACTCCCGCTCGTTGCTCCTGGTCTTTTTTCCGGCCCTGATAGGCCTTCTGCCCATGCCCGGCGGAGCCATCTTTTCCGCGCCCATGGTCGAATCGGCGGCCAAGGAACTCAACATCCATCCCAAAGACCAAACCCTGATCAACTACTGGTTCCGCCACATCTGGGAATTGGCCTGGCCACTCTATCCGGGCATCATTCTGGCCTCGTCCCTGGCCGCCATGCCGGTGACACATATTGTCGGCATCATGTGGCCCGGCCCATTCATCTGCGTCGGACTGGGCTGGATGCTTATCCTGCGTCCGGCCCTTAAAAACGCGCCCCACCTGCCACCCGTGCGCGCCACGGAACGTGACGCGCGCGACTGGATCGGCGGCATTCCGCTGGCCACGGCCATTGTCGGTTCCATTCTCGGGGAATGGATCTGCGCCAAACTCTGGCCTGGACGCCCCATGGAATACGGTGTCATCGCGGCATTGCTTCTGGCATCCGGGGTCAGTCTGCTCCTGGCACGCGCCAAATGGACGGCGGTGCTGCGCGAGGCGGGCAAAGACAACACCATGGCCCTATTGGGCGTGGTCGCGGCCATTTTCATCTTCAAGGAAGTCCTGCACCAGGGCCATGTCGTCGACGCCCTGGCCCAAACCCTGGGCGGTGGCAGCGCAATTTACGTCATGGCCGTCATCCTGCCCTTTCTGGTCGGGTTCGTGTCCGGCATCACCATGGCCTTTGTCGGCGCGACCTTCCCCCTGCTCTTCGGCCTGCTGCACTCCACTGGGCAGCCCCATCTTCTCCCGGCAGTGCTCAGCCTGGGTCTGTATTCCGGGTTCGCGGGCATCATGGCCTCGCCCATGCACATCTGTTATCTGATGACCTGCAATTATTTTCACCAGGACCCCGGCAAACTGCTGCCGCGCATCCTGGTGCCGGGCCTGCTGCTCATTCCTGCGGGACTGGGCTGTTTTCTCATCCTGAACTGAC
>RZYB01000253.1 GCA_009930495.1 Deltaproteobacteria bacterium | reverse complement strand
CTTCGGGACGCCATGGATCTTTCGGTGGAGGACATGGCCTCGCAGTTGGGCGCCACGCCCGCCGATGTTCTCAAGTACGAGTCCGGTGACAGCGAAATTCCGGTCAGCTATCTTTTCAACGTGGCGCAGGCCTTTCAGGTGGACCTGACCGTGCTTATTTCCGGCAAGGAAGCCCACCTGCACACTGCATCCCTGGTTCGCGCCGGCAAGGGTATGAGCGTCGAACGCCGCAAGGATTATGACTACAAGAGTTTGGCCTACCGTTTCGTGGGCCGCAAGATGGAGCCGTTTATCGTCACCGTGCCGCCCAAGGACCAGGACGCCCTGACCTTCAACGAACATCCCGGCCAGGAATTCATCTACGTACTCAAGGGCAAGCTCGAAATTTCCCTGGGTCAGGCCGTGCACGTCATGGAACCTGGCGACAGCCTGTATTTTACCTCGCGTACTCCTCACGCCCTGCGCGGTTTGGATGGCCAGCCGGCCGAGTTTCTGGATGTGATTATTTAGGGGCTGGGTTTTGTCGCCTGGTCCCGAATTGTCCCGCTATCCAGAACCATTCATTTCGAGGAGTACACTGATGATCAAAAAATTGCGCCCCGCGTCGTATGAAGAATTTCAGGCCGCGTTTGCCTTGAATATCCCCGCCAACTACAATTTCGCCTTCGATATGGTCGACGCCACGGCCGCGACCGAGCCCGACCGGTTGGCCATGGTCCACGTGGACGACGCTGGCGTTCGCCGCGAGTATACGTTTGCCTATTTTTCCGAGGAATCCAGCCGGCTGGCCAATGCGTTGCGCGCCTTGGGGCTTGGCCGGGGCGACAAGGTCATGATCATTCTGCACCGCCGTGTCGAATTTTGGACGACCATGCTCGCCCTGCACAAGCTGGGCGCCCTGGGCGTACCCTCGCCGGCCCTGCTCACGGCCAAGGACATCACCTACCGGGTCAATTTCGCCGCCATCAAGGCCGCCATCGTCGACACCTCGGTCCGGGCCACGGTGGAAGCGGCTCAGCCGGATTGTCCTTCCCTGTCCCTTTTGGTCATGGCCGGCCTGAATACGGCCGAGGCCGGATGGCACGGTTTTTCGCAAATTTGCGCCCAGGCGGCGCCGTCCTTTCCGCGCCCGGCCGACGCGCCCGGTGGCGAAGATCCGGCCACCATTTATTTCTCTTCCGGTACCACCGGCCAGCCCAAGATGGTCCTGCACAACTTCAACTATCCGTTTGGCCACGTCATGACCGCATCGTATTGGCATGACATCGAGCCGGGCAACCTGCACCTGACCGTGGCCGATACCGGCTGGGCCAAGTCCGTGTGGGGCAAGTTTTACGGTCAGTGGCTGGCTGGCGGCGTGGTTTTTGTCTGGGATTATCGCGGCAAGTTCGATCCGGGCGCGCTGCTGAAAATCATCGCCGAGCACAAGGTCACCAATTTCTGCGCTCCGCCGACCATTTATCGTTTTCTGGTTCGCGAGGATCTGTCCAAGTACGACCTTTCGGCCCTGCGTCATTGCACCACGGCCGGAGAATTGCTCAACGAAAGCGTGTTCGAGACCTGGCTGGAGAAACTCGGAATGCCCATTTACGAGGGCTACGGCCAGACCGAGACCACCCTGCAGATCGCTACATTTCCTTTCATGAAGCCCAAGGCCGGCTCCATCGGCAAGCCCTGTCCGGGCTGGGACATCACGCTGCTGGACGACAACGACGAGCCCTGTCCGCCTGGCGTGGAAGGGGAGATCTGCATCCGTACCGAGCCCCAGCGGCCGGTGGGGTTGTTTTCCTGTTACCTCCTGGACGAGGCCAAGACCTCAAGCGTCATGGGCGGAGGGTACTACCGCACCGGCGACAAGGCCTGGATGGACGAGGACGGGTATTTCTGGTTTTTGGGCCGCATTGACGATCTGATCAAAAGTTCGGGCTATCGTATCGGACCATTCGAGGTCGAAAGCGCCCTGGTTTCGCATCCAGCCGTGGTCGAGGCCGCCGTCACCGGCATACCCGACCCGGATCGTGGCCAGGCCGTCAAGGCAACCGTTACCCTGGCTCCGGGCTACGAGCCGTCGACCGAGTTGACTCGTGAACTCCAGAATCATGTCAAAAAGGTGACCGCGCCCTACAAGTACCCGCGTGTCGTCGAATACGTGAAGGAGCTGCCAAAAACCATCAGCGGCAAGATCAAACGCGCCGAGATCCGGGCCAAGGATCAGGGGTGACGGGCCCAGAGGACGAATGCGGGGCTCCGCCCCGCGCCCCGCAAGGGACTCGTCCCTTGACCCGATCATGTGGAGTGAAGGCCATGCCCGTTGCATGGCCTTTTTTTTGCTAATGTGACGACATGGTTGCAGCTTTGGTTATAAAGTATTTTTCGGCGGAGGCCATGTCGTGAAGGTCTGGGTATTTTATCCGCCTCTCAAGGTAATGTCCGGCGGGTGCATGGTCTTGCTCCAGATTGCCCGTCAGTTGCTGAGCCTGGAGCGGCTTGGCGGCATCTTGTATTGGGACGCGCCGCCCCAGGGGCCTGATTGCGCCGGCTTGCCGTGGATCAAGGCCGCGCACGCCCCCGTGCGATCCGAAGATATCGTGGTGGTGCCCGAGGGTTGGCCCAATGCCTTGGCCTTTGGGTTTCGCGCCAAGTGCCGAACCGTGGTCTATTGTCAGAACTGGGCGTATCTTTTTCACGGACTTGAGCCGGCTCTGCGCTGGCGTGATTTGCCCGTGGAGTTTTGGGCCGTGTCCGATCCCGTGGCCTGGCACATGGAACAGGTTTTGGGCAGGCGTCCGGCCATCATTCGTCCGGCCATTGATACCGGGCTGTTCCGCCCATCCGAGTCCAAGCCGTCCGGCCCTCCGCGCATCGCTTTCATGCCCCGCAAGAACAAAGCCCTGGCCGATCAGATCCG
>RZYB01000252.1 GCA_009930495.1 Deltaproteobacteria bacterium | reverse complement strand
TTGCTTTTGGCCAGGGACGCGGTTTCCCTGTCGCCTGTCGCCGGTTTATTTGCCGGGAGACTATCTTGCTCCATGTTAATTTATTCGCTATTATTCTATGAATGATGAATAAATTGATATAAACAATGCGCGAGGTTTGACATGGATAAAATCAGCAATCCCTTTTCGCCCGGAGCGGGTTCTCCGCCACCTGAGCTGGCAGGCCGGGAGGGTATTTTGGAACAGGCGGAGGTGCTGCTTGCGCGGGTTCGCCGGAAACGCCCCGAGAAAAGCGTGCTGCTGATCGGATTGCGCGGAGTCGGCAAGACGGTGCTGCTCAACGAAATGGAGCGCATGGCCCAGGCTCGGGAGTACCGGACTATCCTGGTCGAGGCGCTCGAAGGCAAACCCTTGGCAGTGATACTTATTCCTCAGCTCAAGCGGTTGCTTTTCGAACTCGACCGTTTGGCGGGCGCGGGCAACAAGGTGCGGCGGGGTATTGCCGTATTGAAAAGTTTTATCAGCGCGGTTCGGGTTGCCGTTGGCGACGTGGAGTTTGGGCTTGATATTGATTCGGAGCCAGGCGCCGCCGACAGTGGGGATCTGGAAATCGACCTGCCGAATGTGTTCATGGCCGTGGCCGAGGCGGCCGAGGAGCGCGGCACGGCCGTCGCCATTCTGATCGACGAGATTCAATATCTGCATACCAAGGAATTGAGCGCATTGATCATGGCCATGCACAAGATGCAGCAGCGCCAGCTTCCACTTGTGCTCATCGGCGCGGGGCTGCCGATTCTTCCTGGTTTGGCTGGTGATTCCAAATCGTATGCGGAGCGGCTGTTCAGTTTTCCCGACATCGGTCCTCTTTCTGAAGACGAGTCAGCCAAAGCCATCCAGGGGCCTGTCGAGAGTGCTGGCGAGCGCATCGAGCCTGCCGCGCTTCGGGAAATTTTTCGCCTGACGCGGGGATACCCCTATTTCATTCAGGAATGGGGCTATCAGGCCTGGAATCATGCGCCGTCTTCACCCATCACTGCCGAGATTGTCCGGGAAACGACCAGACTGGTGGAAAAACGCCTCGACGAGAACTTCTTCAGAGTGCGCTTCAACCGCCTGACGCCCAGGGAAAAAACATTTCTTCGCGCCATGGCGGGGATGGGACCGGGGCCATATCGGTCCTCGGATGTCGCCGATGTGTTGCATACGAAGATTACCACCCTGGGGCCGGTGCGGGCCAATCTTATCAAGAAGGGGATGGTCTATAGCCCCGCGCATGGACTCATGGCTTTCACCGTTCCGCTGTTCGATGAATTCATGCTCCGGGCTATTCCGGAATTTTCCGTGCAGTGATCGAGAGCCGGACATTTGCCGGGAGACCAGGAATGAAGAATATCATCAGACTCGAATTGTGGGCATTCGGCCCCTTGGGAATTAGCCCCGGGGCTCCCCAGCCCAAGTTTGGTTCTCCCATTCCACCCACAACAGAAAAGCCCCAAGGTTAGCCAAGGGGCTTTTTTCGATGGGCGGTTGGCGTCGTGGCCTAGAGTGTCGGCGGCGCGATCTGGCCGGCGGCGACCATGCGTTCGATCTGTTCCACGTCCTTGTCGCCGCGTCCGGACAGGTTGACGACGATGATGGCTTCCGGGCTCATGTCCGGCGCGATGCGCAGGGCGTGGGCCAGGGCGTGGGAGGATTCCAGGGCCGGGATGATGCCCTCGGTGCGCGAGAGCAGGAAAAAGGCATCCAGGGCTTCCTGGTCGCTGGCGTGGACGTATTCGGCCCGGCCCGTGTCCTTGAGAAGGGCGTGTTCCGGCCCCACGCTCGGGTAGTCCAGTCCGGCGGAGATGGAATAGACCTCGGCCGGTTCGCCGGCCTGGTCCTTGAGCATGTAGGAATTGAAGCCGTGCATGATGCCGGGCTCGCCCAGGCACAGGCTGGCGGCGTGCTGGCCATAGCCGAGACCGCGCCCGGCCGGTTCCACGCCGATGAGTTTCACCGATGTTTCGGGCACGAACTCGGTGAACAACCCCAGGGCGTTGGACCCGCCACCCACACAGGCAATGCAGCAGTCCGGCAGACGCCCCTCGGCCTCGAGGATCTGGGTCTTGGCCTCGCGGCCGACAATGGATTGGAACTCGCGGACCATGACCGGGTACGGATGCGGCCCCACGGCCGAGCCGAGCAGGTAAAATGTGTTTTGGGCGTCCTGGACCCAGGCCATGAGGGCCTCGTCCACGGCTTCCTTCAGGGTTTTCTGACCGCTCTCGGCCGGCACGACCTTGGCGCCCATCATCCGCATGCGGAAAACGTTCAGTTTCTGGCGTTCCACGTCCACGGCGCCCATGTGGATGGTGCATTCCATGCCCATGAGCGCGGCTGTTGCGGCCGTGGCCACGCCATGCTGGCCGGCTCCGGTCTCGGCGATGATCTTTTTCTTGCCCATGCGCTTGGCCAGCAGGATCTGGCCGATGGTGTTGTTGACCTTGTGCGCGCCAAGATGGTTCAGATCCTCGCGTTTGAGGTAGATCTTGGCCCCGCCACAGCGCTTGGTCAGATTGGCGCAGAAATAAAGCGGGTTGGGCCGGCCGTTGTACTGGCGCTGGTAGTAGTCGTATTCACGCAGGAATTCCGGGTCGCGATGGTAGCGCTCGAAGGCCCGGGCCAGCTCGTTCAGAATGTCCCTGATGGGTTCGGGCACGTACTGGCCGCCATAGGCGCCAAAGAATCCGTCGGCAGTGGGCATGGTCATGATCGTTCCTCCTGATGATTTGAAATAAAAAAACCGCGGTCAGTGGGTACACTGCCGCGGTCGGTTTCCTGGTATTTTGGAGAGGGTTCAGGTCAAGACGCATCCCACGGCATGTTCGTCATGCCGCCACCACAAACAGGAGATGATGGAATTGGTCTTGAAGTTCATGAGTCGGACAGTTGCCCGTGGAGGTGCGGGTTTGTCAAGCGATAA
>RZYB01000251.1 GCA_009930495.1 Deltaproteobacteria bacterium | reverse complement strand
GCGCTGTCCGGCAGGAGCCAATAAAGGCCCGTGACCAGAATGATAATGGGCAGATCCGAGATGAGGGGGGCCACGGCCACGAGCAGACCCGCCCTGACGCCGTGGCGCAGGGTTTCGGAGAGCATCAGGGTCAGAAGGGGGCCGGGTGACAGCCCGGCCGAAAGCCCGAGCACAAGGCCGCTGGCGGCGGCCGAGGTTGGATCGAACATGATGGTGGCGTCTGGCTAAAGGGTTGCGGACCGGCGTCTTGTAGCGCACGGCCCGCCGGTCCGCCAGTTTTTCAGAGGGCTTGGGTCAGTTTGGCCAGGATGGCCTGGAAGTTCCGGGTTTCCTCTGGGGTGAGGGCGGCGCTCAATTCCCTGGTCAGATTCAGGTGGTGGCCATGGTGTTCCTGAAACATGTCCCGGCCGGCCTTGGTCAGGCCGACCAGGATGGACCGGCGGTCTGTTTCGTGCGGGATGCGTTCCACCAGCCCTTGTTTTTCCAGGCGGTCCACGGTCACGGTCAGGGTGCCCGTGGTCACGCCCATTTTGGCCGCCAGTTCTTTCATGCGCAGGGGAGACTGCTGACCCAGAATTTCCAGGGTGTGCATTTGGTTCAGGGTGATGGGGCTGTCCCGCACCACGGCCTGTTCCCAGGAAGAGAATTTTTCGTAGAATTCGATGAGCAGCTCGCTCAATATTTCCAGATCATGCATGGGCATGCTCCGGGCAGGTCTGGGTGCTTTCCTCGGCCGGGCACGGGCAGGCATGGACCTCCACCGTGATCCGGGTCAGGTCCGGAATGTCCCCCATGAGGTTTTTGTAATGTTCGGGCGGCCTGGGCGAGGCGTCCTCCACGGTCAGATGGGCGGCCATGCGGCGTGGCCCGACATTCCAGATGGCCAGGTCGCGGACCCGGATATTGCCGTCTGCTTCGATGTGGCGCCGGATGTCCGCGTGGATGTCGCCGCCGACGCGGTGATCGAGAAGCACGCGGGCGGTTTCGCGCAACAGACCCAGGGCCCAGCGGCCCACGACCAGGGCGCCGACAATGCCCATGACCGGGTCCAGCCAGTTCAGGCCGTACAGCCGGCCGCCGAGTAGCGCAAAAATAGCCAGGACCGAGGTCAGGGCGTCGGCCAGGACGTGGATGTAGGCGGCCTTCAGGTTATGGTCGTGGCAGTGGGCATGGTCCTCGTCGCGCAGCAGCCAGGCACTGGCCAGGTTCACGGCCAAGCCGAGCACGGCGACGAAAATTGCCTGGGCAAAGGCGATGGGTACCGGCGCGATGAAGCGCATGGCGGATTCGGCCGCCATGAAGATCGCGACCAGGATCAGACCCACGGCCGAGCCAAAGCCCGCCAGGGCGTTGACCTTGCCCGCGCCAAAGACCAGGTCCGGATTGTCGGCGTTTTTGCGGGCGTAGGCATAGGCGAACCAGGCCACGGCCATGGCGCCGGCATGACTGGCCATGTGCCAGCCATCGGCCAGCAGGGCCATGGAACCAAAGGCCCAGCCCGAAAGGATTTCCACGGCCATGGTGGCCATGGTCAGCCAGAAGACGAAACGGGTGCCGCGTTCGCCGTGGTCGTGGTGGTGATGATGGCCGTGAGGGCAACATTGGGTGGACATGGAAACCTCGCTTGAATTCCAAGTTGTTTGATGTGCAAATATTTAGGTTCTCGAAGTTTGAGTGTCAAACAAAATCTGGATGGCCGCGGCGTGGGGATTGACAATTCCGCCTCGCTTTGAAAGTCCCGGGAACAAACAATTTTGGAGGCTCCAGTGCAAGACAGAGACGGTGTATTCTATTATCCCAATCCGCAAAACAAACGAATCCGCATGTATGTGCGCGAGCAGGACGGCAGCGTCGAATTCCGGCTGAGCAATGCCGATCGTCCCGAGGTTTGGGAACGGCACGGCTGGCTGGACATGGACATCATCAAGCGCGGGGCGCGGATGTTTCAGGACGAGCGCAACGCCAAGGCCGATCCCACGAAATTGTATGACGTGGACATGGCCCGCTATCTGCTCAAGGAAGCCAAGAAGAAAGGTTGAAGTCCGCGCGGCGTGCGCGTGGGGGAGACATGATCCAATTCGGCATGATTCAGGTCGCTGGGGTGCGTTGCGTGGACGAAGGGCGCATGCTGCTGGACTGCGGGGTGGATTTGCTTGGATTCCCCCTGCGCTTGCCCGTGCACGCCGAGGATACGTCCGAGGCCGAGGCGCGACGGATCATTCGCGCCGTGGGGCCCCCCGCGTGCGTGCTCATTACCTATGAGGCCGATCCTGGCCGGTTGGTCGATTTGTGCCGTTTTCTGGGGGTGCGGACCGTGCAGATGCACGCCGCCGTCGGGTCGGAGACGCTGGCCCGGATCAAAACCGCGTGCCCGCTACGGATTTTCAAAAGCTATGTTGTCGGGCGGGAGGCTCTGAGTCCCACCGAGTTCGTCGGCGCCTACGCCTCGGTTTGCGACGCGTTCATCACGGATACCTTCGATCCCGCCACCGGCGCCAGCGGCGCCACGGGACAAATTCATGACTGGTCGGTCAGCGCCGAATTGGTGCGTGTTTCCCCCCGGCCGGTCATCCTGGCCGGAGGCCTGACTCCTTGCAATGTGGCCCGGGCCATTGGCGTGGTCCAGCCCTCGGCCGTGGACGCCCATACCGGCCTGGAAGCTCCTGACGGTTTCAAGGACAAGGAGTTGGTCCGGGCCTTTGTGCGCGCGGCCAGGGTTGGGTTTGGCGCGTTGCCGCGTTCCATCTAGGCGCGCAGCAGGAAAACGCCGCAGCTATACAGCAGCAGCATCCCACCGAGGCCGATGGCGGTTGGATTGCCCAGGGCGCATCCCAGACACCCAATCACGCCCACGTAGAAGGGAAACATTTTATACATACGATCCGGAAGCCAGATTTTCATGATAGTGTCCTATGATGTGATGACCGTGCTTCATGGCCCGTGGCGCCGCGTTTTTTGGGCCCA
>RZYB01000250.1 GCA_009930495.1 Deltaproteobacteria bacterium | reverse complement strand
CTTCTGGCCCTGAACGCCGCCATTGAGGCTGCGCGTGCCGGGGATGCGGGCCGGGGGTTTGCTGTCGTGGCGGACGAGGTCAGGAAATTGGCGGAAAAGACGTTGACTGCCACGAACGATGTACGGCGGACCGTTGAAAGTATTCAGACGTATGTCCAAGAAAACGTTCAGGCTTCGGAACAAGCCGCCCAGGACATGGAACGCAGTTCCCGGCTGGCGGATCTTTCGGGTCGGAATATGACCGCGATCTTGCGGTTGGTCGAGGACTCCGCAACGCAAATACAGGCCATAGCCCACTTGAGCAGGGAAGAGGCCGCCAGTTCCGAGCAGAACAGACAGGCTGTTCAGGAAGTTTACGATGTGGCCATCGCGACCGCGAAAGCCGTCAAGATCTGCTTGGCCTCCATCAACGGGTTGGTCCGCGACGCGGAAAAGCTCAAGGGTTTGGTCGGAGAGCTCCAGGGAGACGCTGGTCGCGAGGCCTGCCGAGACGAAGACAAATCATGACGAAAAAAATCGTTCCTGCGTAAAGCGTTTCGAAGCCACAAACAAAGCCCTTGCCGATCGACAAGGGCTTTGTTTGTGGGCTGTACAGCCACGGGGAAAGGCACCGGGGAAGGCTAGGAATTACGGCCGGCGATAAGGTCCTGGATGACCGACGGATCGGCCAGGGTCGAGGTGTCGCCGAATTCTTCCAGGGCCGTGGTGCCCTCGGTGATTTTGCGCAACACCCGGCGCATGATCTTGCCGCTGCGGGTCTTGGGCAGGTCCAGGGTGAACTGGATGACTTCCGGCGAGGCCAGGGGACCAATTTCCTTGCGCACGTGATTGCGCAATTCCTTGATCAGTTCGTCGGATTCATCGGCGTCGGCGCGCAGGGTGACGTAGGCGTAGATGGCCTGGCCCTTGATTTCGTGGGGCATGCCGACCACGGCGGCCTCGGCCACGGCCGGATGGGAAACCAGGGCGGATTCGATCTCGGCCGTGCCCAGGCGGTGCCCGGAAACATTGATGACGTCGTCCAGACGACCCATGATCCAGAAATAGCCGTCGTCGTCCATGCGCGCGCCGTCGCCAGCCTCGTAGCGGCCGGGAAAGCGCTCGAAGTACTGGTGCTTGAAGCGCTCCTTGTCGCCGAACACGCCGCGCAACATGCCCGGCCAGGGGCGCTCGATGACCAGGTGACCGCCCTCGTTGGGCGCGGCCGGGTTGCCGTCGGCGTCGACGATGCGGGCATGCACGCCGGGCAGGGGGCGGGTGGCCGAACCGGGTTTGAGCGGCGTGGCGAAGGGCAGGGCGGAGATGAGAATGCCGCCTGTCTCGGTCTGCCACCAGGTATCGACAACGGGCAGTTTGGACTTCCCGATGTTCTGATGATACCACATCCAGGCTTCCGGGTTGATGGGCTCACCCACGCTGCCGAGCACGCGCAGGGAGGACAGGTCGTTTTTTTCGGTCCACTGTACGCCTTCGCGCATCAGGGCGCGGATGGCCGTGGGCGCGGTGTAAAAACTCGTGACCTTGAATTTTTCGACCAGAGCCCAAAATCGCGACGGGTCCGGGTAGGACGGCACGCCTTCGAACATGACCGAAGTCACGCCCAGGGCCAGGGGGCCGTACACAATATAGGTATGCCCGGTGATCCAGCCGATGTCGGCCGTGCAGAAATGGATGTCGTCGTCATGAAGGTTGAACACCCATTGGGTGGTGTGGGCGGCGTAGGTCAGGTAGCCGCCCGTGGTGTGCACGATACCCTTGGGCTTGCCGGTGGAACCGCTGGTGTAGAGGATGAAGAGCAGATCCTCGGCGTCCATGGATTCGCAAGGACATTCCACGCCCAACGTCTCGTCGGCCATGGCGTCATGCCACCATTGGTCCCGGTCCATGACCATGTTGATGTCGATGCCGGCCCGCTTCACGACCACGCAGGCGCCAATGCTGGGACAACCGGCCAGGGCCTCGTCGACATTGGGTTTGAGCGGAATTTTCTTGCCGCCGCGCAGCACGGCGTCGGCCGTGACCAAAACCTTGGCGTCGCAGTCCTGGATGCGGTTCATGAGGCTCGATGCCGAAAATCCGGCGAAAATGATGGAATGTGTCGCGCCGATGCGGGTGCAGGCCAGCATGGCCACGGCCAGTTCCGGAATCATGGGCATGTACAGGGCGACGCGGTCGCCGCGCCCGACTCCGAGTTTCTTGAGCAGGTTGGCGCAGCGGATCACGTCGGCCAGCAGTTCGCGGTAGGAGATGTGGCGGACGTCATCCTCGGGCTCGCCCTGCCAGATGATGGCGGTCTTGTCGCCCCGGCCGGCGGCCACGTGGCGGTCCAGACAGTTGAAGCTGACATTGAGCTTGCCGTTCACGAACCAGTTGATCTCGGGCTTGTCGAAGTCATAATCCAACACCTTGTCCCATTTTTTGTCCCAGCTCAGCAGTTCCTCGGCCCGGGCGGCCCAGTAGCCTTCGGGGTCCTGGTCGGCGCGGCGGTAGTGGTCCTCGTAGGTGGCCATGTCCGGAACGTGCGCGCGCGGCGCGGTCGGGGGCATGAAAAGGCGCTGTTCGTGCATCAGGCTTTGGATATTTTCAGGGGTCATGATTCTCCTCCTTGGCGTGGGGTTGCGCCCGGATGCGGGCGTGAACTGAGATCAGCAGTAGAAGAAATCGATTTTGTTTTCCCTCCTTTTCTGGTAAATGGTTGAAATTGGCGGTTAACGGAAGCACCGGCGGGGCCGGTCGGTAAACGGAGCTTTTCGGACGATGAGCGTAACACATCTTGATTTGCTGTTTAAGCCCAATTCACTGGCCATTATCGGCGCCTCCCGCGATCCAGAATCCGTGAGCGCCATATTGATGCGCAACCTCATGTCCGGAAAATTCCTTGGGCCCGTGCTCCCCGTGTCCGGCGCCCAGGAAGCCATTTTCGGCGTTTTGTCCTATGTCGACATCAAATCCCTGCCCCTGACCCCTGAT
>RZYB01000249.1 GCA_009930495.1 Deltaproteobacteria bacterium | reverse complement strand
GGTGGGTGGCGTGACCGGCCTCGGCCTCAACGTCTCCGAGACGGGCGCGGCATCGTGGGTGCTCCGGGTCACTATTGCGGGCCAACGGAGAGACATCGGACTCGGGGGCTATCCCGACGTTACCCTGGCCGCCGCGCGTGAAGCCGCACGGACCGTGCGGGAGAAAATCAAACAGGGCATAGATCCCGTGGCCGAAGCCCTGGCCGCACGCCGCGCCATGGCTGCGGAGCAAGCCAAGCTCATGACCTTTGCCTTTGCCGCCGAAAAATACATCCAGGCGCATGAGGCGGGCTGGGCAAACCCCAAGCACAAACAACAGTGGCGCAACACCCTGGAACAATATGCCGCCCCGCTCCTCGGTGAGCTGGATGTCCGGACCATCGAGACCGCCCACATTGTCAAAGTGCTGGAGCCGATCTGGTCCACCAAGACGGAGACGGCAAAGCGCCTGCAGGGCCGGATTGAACGAGTTCTGGACTGGTGCATCGTGCGCGAGTTCCGGTCCGGACCGAATCCTGCCCAATGGCGCGGACGCCTGGACGCGATTCTGCCACGACCTGGCAAGGTCTCAAAAAAAGAAAACTTCCCCGCCCTGCCTTATTCGCAAATCCATGATTTCGTGACAGAACTCCGAGGTTGCGCGGGCACGGCCGCACAGGCGCTAGAGTTCCTCATCCTGACCGCCGCACGTTCCGGCGAGGTTCGCGGCCTGGATTGGTCGGAAATCGACACGGAGCGGGCACTGTGGACGATCCCTGCCACGCGCATGAAGATGAAGCGCGACCATTGCCAGCCGTTGAGCCGGGCGGCCCTGGCCATCCTCGGACAAATTCCAGAGCATGAACGACAGGGGATTGTGTTCAAGGGTATGCGTGGTGCTCCAGTGTCAGATGCAACACTCACGGCGGTTATTCGGCGCATGAACGCCAAACGTGAGCGCACCGGCCTCCCGGCCTGGAAAGACCCCCAGCAAGATCGGGAAATCACCGTCCATGGCTTCCGGTCCAGCTTTAGGACGTGGGGCGCTGAAACGGGAACCTATCCCCGCGAGGTAGTGGAAAAGGCCCTCTCTCACGACGTGGCGGGCAAGGTTGAGGCCGCATATCAGCGGTCGGAATATATCGACGCCCGGCGGCGACTGTTGGAGGATTGGGCCGAGTTCGTTGAAAGCGGCGAAGTGCAAAAGGTCGTCGCGCTGGCCACGGTAAGTCAAAGAGGGGCTTAAAAATGCACGAGACAAAACGCTTGGAGTCGTGGTTGTCCAGTTGGCAACGCGAACTTGACTCTGACAACATGGAAGAACTTGTTGAGTTTCAGCGCGTGGTCATGGAAGAGATCAAGCGCACGCCCCCAGAGGAGGCCGAGCGAATCGCGGCCCGCCTGGAACAGCTGCGCCCCCAAGGTGATGTAGTCGATGAAGAGCTTGTGCGGGTGACTGAAAATTGCGGAATGGACAAGCGGAGCGCAATCAAATTCATGCAGGTAGCCGCAGACTACATACGCAGAGGAGTTAACTTACCGCCCCTCCTCGGCCGATGGTTGGCTGATGCATTGGAGGCCGCAACCTATCCAGAACGCTACGTTCCAAGCGCGGAAAATGACCCTGAAGGCGCTGCTGTTCTGATGGCGCTGGGACTGAAAGGCGGCCGTGCTCGCGCTCCAAGGATTGAAATTACAGGTCACTTTCTTTCTCTGCTGATGGGTGGTCAATTCCGCGCTCAAGCCATAAAAAAAACAGCGGAAAAATTCGACGTATGCGAAAAGACGGTGCGGCGTTGCGTTGATGGCTGCATTGGCCAGCTCGATGAATATCACAAAGAGCTACAAAAGACCGAACAAACCGCGAAAAAGGAAAGTCCTGGCAAGTCCTTTCATGAAAGTGCTCTCAAAAAAAAGCACAACCATCTTAAATTGATAAAAAAATACCGGCGTTCCCCCCAAGACATATAGCCCCCATCCTCCTGTCCTAAAATCATACGTAATCACATAATCGTAAGCCGCACCACATGGTCCGGCACATCTCACCTAGGAGGTACGATTATGTCTGCTACATTTCCATCCCCCACCACGCAGGGTTTCGATTCGTTGCCGTCGTCGGCGATGATCCCGGCCAAGGTAGTCGCCCAGGTCCTCGGCGTCAGCGCGTCCACCGTCTGGCGCATGGTCGCGTCCGGCCAGCTCACCCCCGTCCGGGTCGGAGAACGTAACACCCGGTTCCGCGTGGCGGACATCCGCCGGATCGCTGGGCAGGAGTAGCCCATGGGAAAAAAGCGAACCCCCAGCTACCGGGCCTGGGCCTGGATGCTGGGGGTGAACCGCGTGAAACATGGAGCGCGTGACGCCGCCTATGTTCCACCTCTGCCCCAGTCCGTCAACCCGCCACGGTATACCCGGTGGCGGCGTGTAGGAGGGCGGGCATGACCGATTCTTCCACCGATCTCCTCTCCGCAGCCCTGCGGTATGCAGCCCTGGGTCTGCCTGTGTTCCCGTGCTCCCTCGAAAAAAAGCCCATGACCACCCACGGCCACCATGACGCCACGACCGACCCGGGCAGCATCCGGGCCATGTTCGCACCTCCAGGCGTGGCCGGTATCGGCGTTCCGACCGGGCCAGCATCCGGCTGGCTGGTCATCGACCGCGACCGCCACGGAGACGTGGACGGTATCGCCGCCTGCCACGCCCTGGAGCAGGAGCTCGGGCCACTGGCGCCCACGCGGCACCAGCGCACGGGGTCCGGTGGTGACCAGCTCATCTACCGCTATCCTGCGGACCGGCGCGTCCCGTGCAGTGCTGGCCGCATCGCCCAGGGCGTGGATGTCCGGGGCGACGGCGGCTATATCGTGGTCCCGCCCTCCCGGAATGAGCGCGGGCCATACACATGGATACGGGACACCGAGCCCGTGGACCTGCCCACCCTGTGGCTGGATCGACTGGCCGCGCGGCCCAGGCCGGAACGGGCACCAGTCCCCGCCGTCCAGGTCA
>RZYB01000248.1 GCA_009930495.1 Deltaproteobacteria bacterium | reverse complement strand
TCTCCCAGTTGTAGGCGAACAACAGGATCACGCCCAAGCCGAGGACCACGGCTCCGAACCCGGCGAAAATCAGCATGCCCCAGGACGCATCCGCGTCCGCCCGCCTCTCGTGAATTTCGATGGCCTCGACCTGGTCGGGCGAGATCAGGCCGGCGGCGACCCAACCGTCAAGTTTGCGCCGCGTTTTCTTGTCTATCCTGCCCATGGGCTCCTCCTTGGGGTAACTCGAAAAAGTGCACTCGCTCCTATAATCTTTTCATGAACCTGTACACGCATTTCCATCTCATGCCTCACGCACCGACACGGTTCGTCAAAAATCCAACCCAATCCACAAGGAGGTCTCATGCCCGATCCGCGCGATCTTCCCGCACCCCTGACCGAGGCGGACCTGCCCATCGACGCCGACGGACGCATCTATCATCTCCAGATCAGACCGGACCAGCTCGCTCCGGACATTGTGCTGGTCGGCGATCCTGGTCGGGCCGAGGCCATCGGCACCGCCTTTCTGCACGAGCGGGAAGTGGAGCGCGAGCATCGCGGGCTGGTCACGGTCACCGGAATCTCGGAGATCACGGGCGGCCGGGCCACGATCATTGGGCCGCGCAGGACCACGGTGGCGACATCGGGCATGGGCACGCCGTCCTTGGAAATCGTGCTCAACGAGCTGGTCGCCCTGCACGAGATCGACTTCGCCACCCGCCGGCCCAAGGCCCATTATCCCCGACTGCACGTCATCCGTGTCGGCACCTCCGGGGCGCTCCAGGGCTCGACATCACTGGGCACACCCATCGTCACCACACACGCCATAGGCATGGACAACACGGGCCTCTTCTATGAAGCGCCCTGGCCCGACGCCGCTTGTCGTCGTCTCGAACAGGAGCTGGAAGCGCTCGTGCGCGCGGCCATGCGCCCGGAGTCCAGATTTTTTGGTAAAATCCAGCCGTATGTGTCCAGGGCCGAGCCAGCCCTGGTCCAGGCTCTGCTCGCGGCCGCCGACCATCTGGGCGTTACGGTCAAGCCCGGTCTGACGGTTTCGAACAGCGGCTTCTTCGCTCCCCAGGGCCGCGACGTGGGACGGCTTGGACCCAGTGTCCCGGATCTGGACCAACTCTTCGCCGATTTCGACCCCCATATGGGCGGACAACACGTTGAAAACATGGAGATGGAGTCCAGCTTCCTGCTCCATTTCCTGGGCGGATTGGGGCATTGGGCCGGCGCCATCTGCCCGGCCATCGCCAATCGCCGCCTGAACACCTTCGACCACCACTACCAAACGGCCATCGAGGATGCCACGCGGGTGGCCTTGCTGGCCCTGGCCTTGGCCCGGCAATAAAAAAAAGCCGCCCCAAAGGAGCGGCCCGCATGCGGCGTGGAGCGCCACGCTCTACAGACAGGAATCGGCCGGAGTATGCGGCAGCCCGAAGGCTTCGGCCACGCCCTTGAACGTGATCTTGTCGCCGACCATGTTCAGGCCCATTTTGAGGCCCTGATTGTCCCGACAGGCCTGTTTCCACCCCTTGTTCGCGATCTGCAGGGCATAGGGCAGGGTGGCGTTGGTCAGGGCCATGGTCGAGGTGATGGGCACCGCGCCGGGCATGTTGGCCACGCAATAATGGATGATGCCGTCCACTTCATAAATGGGGTCGGAATGGGTCGTGGGCTTGGAGGTCTCGAAACAGCCGCCCTGGTCGATGGCCACGTCCACCAGCACACAGCCGGGCTTCATATCCCTGAACATCTCGCGCCTGATGAGCTTGGGTGCCTTGGCGCCGACCACCAGCACCGCGCCGATAATGGCGTCCGCTTCCTTGGACAGCTCGCGAATTTTTGCCGGGGAGCTCATCAGCGGCGTGACATTTTTGGGCATGATTTCGGAAAGATAACGCAGGCGGTCAAGGTTCATGTCCAGAATGTGCACCCGCGCCCCAAGGCCGGCGGCCATCAGGGCGGCGTTGGTGCCGACAATACCGCCGCCAAGGACAAGCACCTCGGCCGGAGCCACGCCGGTCACGCCACCCAGCAAAATGCCGCGTCCGCCATGGGCCCGCTCGTTGTATTTGGCCGCTTCCTGGGCGGCCATGCGTCCGGCCACCTCGCTCATGGGCATCAAAAGCGGCAGACCGCCGCGCGGTCCTTCCACGGTTTCGTAGGCAATGGCCACGGCTCCGGTTTTCATGAAGGCGCGGGTCAGTTCCTCGTCGGCCGCAAAATGAAAATACGTGAACACGATCTGATCCGGACGAATCAATGGGTATTCCCGAGGCAACGGCTCCTTGACATGCATGACCATTTCGGCCTGAGCGTAAATTTCGGCCGGACTGCCGACAATGGCCGCACCCGCAGCCGTGTACTGCGCATCCGCAAAGCCGCTGCCCAAACCGGCGCCCGCCTCCACCAATACGATGTGCCCATTTTGGCGCATGACTTCCACGCCCGCCGGTGTCATGCAGACCCGGTTTTCCTGCGCCTTGATTTCCTTCAGAACGCCGACAATCATGTTCAGACTCCTGGAGTTGAAGTGGTATGATGACAGGCTCTAGGCAAGAACCTTACCAGTCCGCACGGTCAGTACAACTGGGACAAATCAACCCGCCAAACCATGCCAGACGTTTCATCGCACGTTCGAGAGCGTTGCCGCCCATTCCGATACGACATCATCAATGTCGCATAATGGCAATTTTCTATACCATTATTTTATGTAAAAATATCAAAATCAAATAGATAATAATATTTTTGGATATGGAATTTTTTTATTCCAGGATAGTAAATATATTCCATATTAAATAACATGCCCATGTCCCTTGATTCAGCGAAGCGCTCTTGCCATAAGCTAGCCCAGTCCCAAAAAACAAACCCGCTGGAGATGCCATGCTGGAACTGCGAGAGGTGACCGTACGCCGGGGCGAACGAGTCATTTTGGACGCGATCAATCTGATCGTGCGTCCGGGAGACCATCTGGTGCTGACCGGTCCGTCCGGGAGCGGAAAATCCACGCTGCTCAAGGTCGCC
>RZYB01000247.1 GCA_009930495.1 Deltaproteobacteria bacterium | reverse complement strand
TGCCGCCAGCCCCGGCGGCACGACCGCGCCCGAGGCGCCTCCCGCGCGGCCAATGTCCGCCCAGGACATGGCGCCGGTTCACGCCACGCCCCGCGAGGCCCGCATCCCCGAAACGACGCGCCCGCTCCGGTACGCGCCCTTTGTGCTGGAATGCGGCAGCGGCCGCTACCTGCTCGCGGCCGACAGGTTTCAGCCCCTGGACGAGGACGAAGCGCCCCCGTTCTGGCACACCCTGATCACCGATTTTCACACCGCGCCTGGTCCGGGCGTCATCCTGGTCGAAACCGCGCCCAAATACGCCCATGTCCTGGCCCAGCGCACCCTGCAACGGAACGGCGAACTGACCGACGATCTCGAACTGCACGTCTTGGCCAAACGCCGCGTCGCCGCCCAGACCTCGCTGGCCTACCAACTGGTGCCCAAGCAGCACCGCGCCCGCCTCGACACCTTGTCCGAGCGTTCCCACGCGGGCTTTCTGCTGCACGACAGCGCGACGCTGCTCCAGGGGCTGATCCGTTCCTGGCCCAAGGGGCAGACCGTGGCCCTGCTGCTCCATCTGCCCCTGGCCCTGGTGCTCATGGCCGGGCACAACGGCGCCATTCTCTGGTCCCGGCGTTTTGCCCTGGCCAGCGACGAAGGTGCCGACTTTGCCTCCAACGTCGATGCCGCGATGCACGACATGCGCCAGGCCGCGCGGGAGCAGGGCTTTGACCTGGACAGCACGGTCTGGATCGAGGGCTGGAGTCAACACGCCATCCAGCCGCCGGACCAGTCCCGGACCATGAATGTCCTGCCCGTGCGGGCCCTGCGCTTCGACGGCCAGACCTGGTTCACCGCCCTGCCCGACCTGCTTGGCCGTCTGGACAACGGCACCGCGTTCACGCCCCTGGCCGAACGGACCCTGGCCCGCTTCCAACCCTGGGAAAAATGGCTCTGGACCGGCAGTCTCGCGGCCAGCCTGTTTCTGGGAGGGGCGGGATTGTGGCTGGGCGGCACGGCCCAACGGATCGAGACCCACCGGGACTCGCTGCGCGTGGAAAAAACAACATTGCAAGGAACCCTGGACGAGCTGACCGCCGCCAACCAGTTCCCGGATCAGGACCGCACGGTGCTGGCGGCGGCCATGGAAACGGCCCAAACCATTGAAAACGCCCGCTCCGCGCCGCCAGCCGCGCTGCTCTGGAACACGGTGGCTCGGCTGCGCCCCCGATCCTGCCGGCTCCAGGCGCTGGAAATCAATCACAGCCCGCGTCTGGTGCGCCTGCGTCTGGAAGGAAGCATCGAACTGGGTCTGACCCAGGCCCAAGCCGTGTACACGGATTTCCTGGAAGCGCTGAACCGGGCGGGCCTGCGTGTTGTCCAGCAGGAATTCCGCCTCGATCTGGACACCAATTTTTTCTCTCTCCTGCTGGAGAAAGGCGCGGAGGAATAAATGCACGTCCAACACCAATCCTTCGCCCTGCGCCTGTTGGTACTCGGGCTCGTCTGGTGCGCCGTGCCCGCCTTCATCTGGTGGAGCCTGGACACGGTCCAGCACCACAACCTTGCCCTGCGCCCGGTCCTGCCCGAATTCGTGCCCACGGCCCTGCCCGACGACCAGGACCGCGTCCTGCTCCACGACGCCATGGTCTGGACCAAGGCCACGCCAACCGAAACGGCCATTGACCGCCTGGACAGCACGCTGCTCGCCCCGCGCCAGGAAGCCCGCGCGGCCACGAGCCTGACCATGCTCATGTCTCGCGGCCGGGAACGGCTGGCCATGATCGATGGCCGCGTTTTCGCCAAGGGTGACGCCCTGCCCGATGGCCGCGTCATCCGCGACATCACCCCGCAAGGCGTGGTCCTGCTGACCGCCGGCCAGGCCGAGCTGACGCCATGGATTCCTCCGCTCTCCGTCCGCCTGGAAAAAGCCGCCAAGGTCTCGCCGGTCCCGACCGAAGCCGCGCCGGCCAGCAACGCCACCGTGGCCGATCCGGTCCAGGGCGGCACCATGCGCCTCGACGCGCAGCAGGCCATGCAATTGATGAAACAACTGGAGACCACGCAACGCCATGCCAAGTAACTTCCCGCATCTTTTTTCGCTTTGCGCCGTTCTGCTGGCCTTGGCGGCCTGCGCCCCGAACCAGGACAGAAACCGCCTCTCCAGCACCCATGCCTACGACGCCCTGCACCAGTCCCTGGACCGGGAGCATGACGAACTCTCGGACCTGCGCGACCGGGAAAAGGCCAACCTGGAGCGGACCACGCCGCCCAAGCCAGCGCCCATGGCTCCGGAACTGCCCCGGTACAATCCGCTGGAGGAAACACGCATTTCCATTTCCGTGCGCAACGAGCCGCTAAACGACGTGCTGTTCGTGGTTGTCCGCAACGCGGGCCTGGATCTGGTCATCGATCCCAATCTTTCGCTGGAAAACCGCGTCACCGTCAGTTTTGAAAACGCCCTGTCGTCCGAGGTCGTCCGGTCCCTGCTCGACGCCTACGACGTGCACTGGTTCATCCGCGACAACGTGATGACGGTGCAACAATTCGAGGAACGGACATTCGACCTGGAATTCATGAACGCCCGCTCCGAGGTCACGATGCAGGCCGGCGGCGATATTTTCGGCAGTTCCAACGCCGAGGACGCCGACACGGATCTGAGCGGCACCTTTCAGGTCGCGGCCACCCAGGGCAAGGGCATTCAGGAAAATTCCGTGTACGACGGCATCAGGCAAAACATTACCTCCGTCATGACCAGTTCCGAGGGACAGATGGGCCTGTTTTCCCTCAACCCCGTGTCCGGCACCCTCTATGTCCAGACCACGCCCCGGCGCATGCGGACCATCGGCACCCTGGTCGACCGTCTGCGCGGCAAGCTGAGCAAGCAGGTCATCATCGACGCCCAGATTCTGGAAGTCACCCTTGGCGACGGCTTCGAGCTGGGCGTGGACTGGAACTTTGTCCAACGCCGCGTGCACAATGGCCGGGGCTACCAGTACGGCCTGGGCGTCAACCCGGAAACCGGCCTGGGCACGCGGGGGACATCCGGCTCGGCCCTGAGCGCCAT
>RZYB01000246.1 GCA_009930495.1 Deltaproteobacteria bacterium | reverse complement strand
GCCGCTTCGGTCAGCAGTAGCGCGCAATCCTTGAGCACCTCGGCCAGCCTGTGCCAGCGATCCGGGCCGCAACCCGCTTCCGGGGCCTGACGTTCCTCGATCATGCGCGCGCCCTTGCCCTGGGGCGCCCAGATCTGAAACCCAGTAGCCTCGCCCAGATGCCTGTTGGCGAGCAGACCTTCGCGCGTGGCCACGGCCACATACGGCTTGACCTCGGTCTTTCCGCCGTGGGCCAGCCTGTCGAGGGTCGGGATCAGCTCGTTGGAGCGATCCGCGCACAACAGGCCCACGGCATCGGCCCGGCAGCGGCGGCAATGGGTCATCTGCGGGATCATGGCCCCGTTCACGGCCCGCAGATCATGGACCATCTGCTTGGACGGCTCTTCCATGTGCGCAAAAGGGGTGTCCGCCGTGGGACAGAGCGGAATCAGGTTCTGGATGTCCGCGCCCAACTCCCCCGCCACCCGGGCCACCTCGGCCAGATGATGATCGTTGACACCGGGAATGATGATGGAGTTGACCTTGACCGTGATGCCCTTGGCCTTCAGGCGCTTGATGGATTCGAGCTGGCGTTCGAGCAGCATCCTGGCTCCTTCCACGCCCCGGTAGACCACCTTGCCCACGCGCACCCAGCTGTAAATCCTGGCCCCGATCTCCGGGTCCACGGCGTTCATGGTCACGGTGACGTGGCTCACGCCCAGCTCGGCCAGACGGTCCACATGCTCGGGCAGGGCCAGCCCGTTGGTGGACAGACAATAAAGCATGTCCGGGTACTTGGCGTTAACCCGCTCAATGGTTTCCAGCGTCTTGGCCGACTCGGCCATGGGGTCGCCCGGTCCGGCGATGCCGACCACGCTGATGCGCGGCTCGCGGGCCAGAACCTCGTCCAGATATTCCACGGCCTTATCCGGCGGCAGCACGGCGCTGGTCACGCCGGGGCGGGATTCGTTGACGCAGTCGTATTTGCGATTGCAGTAGTTGCACTGAATATTGCACCCAGGGGCCACGGGCAGATGCACCCGGCCGTGGGAGCCCGAACTTCTTTTATTGAAACAGGGATGCTTGGATCTGTCTTTGGCTTCGGACATGGTGTCCTCCCTTGGTTGTTTGTCAGAGGCTACAATTTTGAAACAAGGTACATGGTCATTCGTGTAGGTTACGAATCCGCCGGCCTGGAGCCCTGGTGGGCCACATTGCGCATTATACCGATTTACTTCGCTTTATTGTGCAAGCGCTATTTCACGATACTCCAGACACGTTCCGTACTGCACAGACCTTGCCGCGATAACGAAGTCGTGTCGTAACGTTGTTTTCGTCATCACGAGAAGCCAGGCTCTGTGTGGGCGTCTTCAACGCGACCATGTCAGGCTCTGCGCGTGGTCCATGCCTTGCCCACCTTTGCCCATTTATGAACTGGATTGCTCGCGCAGAGCCCGACACGTTCGTCGAAGACTCCTCGCAATGACGGGCTTGGCAGTGCTTCATCACGAGAAGCCAGGCTCTGCGTGGGCATCTTCAACGCGGCCATGTCAGGCTCTGCGCGTGGTCCATGCCCTGCCCGCCTTGTGCCCATTCACGAACTGGATTGCTTCGTCGAAGACTCCTCGCAATGACGGACTTGGAGACGTCATCACGAGAGTTTCACCCTATTTCGTCCTATCTCATGCCGTACAGGGCAGCCATTTCATAGATATCCGTACCCCACCGAACACTCGTCCTGACTCTTTTCGAGCACGGCGTTGACCACTCTGTCGTAGAGCGCCAAAGCGCCTTCGTAGCCGACATGCAGGGTGCGCTGCCCGCCGAAACGGTCATGAATGGGAAAGCCGACGCGGAGCAGCGGAATATTCCTGGCCCTGGCCAGCTTGTAGCCCTTGCTGTGCCCGACCAGCAGGTCCGGGGCCAGCTCGGCCGCTTCGTCCTCGATGTCCTTGAAATCCGCGCCGCTGCGGATGACCGGCATGGTCAGGCAGACATCGCCCAGGACGTCGGTTATGGCTTTGGCGAACCGGTTGCTCTGCGTGCCCGTGGCGACCAGAACCGGCTGCACGCCGATTTCGCCCAGGAAGGAGCACAGGGCCACGACAAAATCCTCCTCGCCATAGACCACGGCCCGCTTGCCAAAAATATACTTGTGGCCGTCAACCATGGCGTCGAGCAGCCGGCCGCGATCAAAGGCGTCCTTGGCCGGTGTCTCGCAGCCCAGGGCAGCCAGGGTGTCCATGAAGCCATCCGTGGCGCGCAGGCCAATGGGCAGGGTGATTTTGGAGGCCGGGACGCCGAATTTGCGCTCAAGCACCTGGGCCGCGGATTCGGCCACGCCACCGGACATGCCGAACTCGATGGTGCCGCGCGCCCCGCTCATGGCCCGGATGGCGGCCACGGGCGTGCCGCCGTCGGGCAGGGCGTGGTACTCGTCCCAGATGACCCCATCCATGGTTTCGGACAGGTCGGGCAGCACCGTGAACGGCACGCCGGCCCGCATGCCCAGCTCCTTCAGAAAGCGGAAATCGGCCGGAGACAGAAAGCCGGGCAGCAGGTTCACGCCGCCGTGATCCGGGGCTTTTTCGCGCGCGATCTGGTCGACCAGGGCGCGCACGGCCGCGTGCCAGCCTTCCATGTGCGTGCCGGAATAGCTCGGCGTGGACACATGAACCAACTCCGGCAGGGGCAGGTCGGCAAATTCCTTGCGGAACTCGTGCAGGTAGCGACCCACGTCATCGCCGATGGTCTCGGTCAGGCAGGTCGTGGCCACGCCGATCAGATCCACGTCGTACTTGCGCATGACGTTCAAAATGCCCTTCTTGAGATTGGGGCCGCCGCCGTGGACCGCGCTCTTCTCGCCCAGGGCCGAGGACGCGATGTCCACGGGTTCGCGGTAATGGCTGATGATGTAGCGGCGCATGTAGGTGGCGCAGCCTTGGGAACCGTGCAGGAACGGCACCGCCTTTTCGATGCCCTTGAAGACCAGGGCCGCGCCCATGGGCGTGCACATCTTACAGGCATTGGTGGTGGATACGTATTCAGCCATTGACGACCTCCTTGCCCGCGCAGGCCGCGCGCGAGGCGGCGCG
>RZYB01000245.1 GCA_009930495.1 Deltaproteobacteria bacterium | reverse complement strand
CCGATGTCGTGCAGGGGGGCGCAGTCCCGGATATTGGCGCACTGCTCGTCGTCGAAGCCCAGGGCCCTGGCCAGGACGGCCGCGATTTCGCCGACGCGGGTGACATGGTGGCCGGTTTCGTTGTCCTTGTATTCAGCGGCCCGGCTCAGGCGGTGCATGATCTGGCGCCGGGTGCTTTCCAGTTCGGCGGTGCGTTGGCGGACCAGGGCTTCCAGGTTTTCCTGGTAGGCCCTGTTCTCGCGGATCAGCCGTGCCTTTTCCGCGACCTTGGCCAGGGTGTGATCCAGAATTCTGAGATCGCCCAATGGCTTGGTGAGGTAATCCCAGGCCCCCAGACGCACGGCCTTGAGGGCGTCGTCGACCACGCCGACGCCGGACAAAACCACGATGGGCAGGTCCGGGGCCTCGGCCACGGCCCTTTCCAGGAATCCGTAGCCATCCAGGACCGGCATGTTCAGGTCCACGAGAACCACGTCCAGATCCGGCAGGGCCGCGCGCATGGCGTCAAGGCCGTCGCGTCCGTTGGACGCCTGCAATGGGTCGTGGTCCTGGTCTTCCAGATAGGCGGACAAGGAACGGCGCAAACCTTCCTCGTCGTCGATGATCAGTATCCGCATGGGTCACTCCTGCCGCGAGATCGGGTACGGTGGATAGCAAGAGCCTTGCAGTCTAGCCGGATGGACGGATTACGTCCAGAAATTCAAGTGGATTCGGGGAGCTGGACGTTCTCGTTCGGCAGATCGACGATAAAACGCGTGCCGCCCCGCGTCCCTGGGACAACGTTCATCTGGCCGCCATGGCCCTTGGTGATGATGAAATACGAAACCGAAAGCCCAAGGCCGGTGCCGGCTCCGGGCTCCTTGGTGGTGAAAAAGGGTTCGAAGACGCGGGAGAGGTGTTCCTCTGGAATACCCGGCCCGTTGTCCTCGATTTCGACGCGGACGTGTCCGGGGATGGTTTTGGCCGTGACATGAATGGATGGGTTGGGCGTGCCGGCCTCGGCCATGGCATGGGCCGCGTTGCGGAACAGGTTGAGAAAAACCTGTTCGAGCTCGGTTTCGGTGCAGGAAACGGCCGGCAGGTCTGCCTCGAAATTCTGGCTGATGGCCACTGACTTGAAATCGTAATTTTTTTTCAGATCGTAGTCACTCGCGGCCAGGGTCAGGGCCTGGCCGATGACGGTGGTGATGTCGCATGGAGCCCGGCGGGATTCGCTTTTGCGGCTGAAATCGAGCATGTGGCGGACAATGCCCGCGGCCCGGATGCCGGCCTGTTCGATGTCCCGGAGGAAGGCATCGATCTTTCTGGCCTTGAGGTAGACGTCCATGGCGTCCAGGTCGAGATTCAGGCTCCGGGCGACTTCCTGGTTTTTGGCGTGGCCAGGGGTCAGGCGGAGGTTGATGGTCTGAACCGCCTGCAGGACGATACCCAGGGGGTTGTTGATCTCGTGGGCGATACCGGCCGCGATGCCGCCCAGGGAGAGCATCTTTTCGGTCTGGACCATCATGTCCTGCATGGCCCGGAGGTGGGTTATGTCCCGGGTGATGGACAGGATGCACGGGACATCGTTCATGTCCAGCAGCCGGGCCGAGGCCGAGCATTTGAGGATGCGGCCGTCGCGGTGGCGGATGTCGAACTCGAAGTTTTCGATCGAGCGGTCCCGTATGAGCTTGGCTACGTAATCCCTCCGCTGGGACGGGCCGTGGAACATGCCCAGTTCCACCGTTGTCCGGCCCAAGGCTTCGTCGCGGGAAAAGCCGGTGAACCGGGTGAAGGCCTCGTTGATTTCGATCAGGGTGCCGTCGTCCTGGCGGGCCAGGGCGATCATGTCCGGCGAGAGCTGGAAAAGGCGGGCGAACATTTCCCGGGATTTGCGCAGTTCTTCCTGGGCGTGTTTGAGGTCCGTGATATCAAGTGGCAGGGACAAGACGCAGGGTTCGCCATCCAGGGTGATCAGGGCGCCGGAATAGAGGATATGCCCCACGGAACCGTCCGCCCGGGAGATGGTCGTTTCCTGGTTTTGGACGACCCGCTTTTTTTCCAACTCGCGCACCAGGTGCTCATGGCTCTGCCGGGGGAGGGCTCCGACTTCGTACAGGGTTTTGTCGAGCAGACTGGCCTTGTCCAGGCCAAGTCGGTTCAGGGCTGTTGTGTTGGCGTCCATGTATTTGCCGTCGGACAGACGGTTGATGACGATGGAATAGGGCGCGTTTTCGAAGATGCCGCGAAAACGCCATTCGCTTTCGGCAATGGCCGCCTGGGCTTTTTTTTGGGAATCGATATCCAGGTTCAGGCCGACAATCCGTGTCGGCTTCCCGGCGGCGTCTCGCGACATGGTCCGGCCTTTGCCCAGCATCCATCGCCATGTGCCGTTTTGGGCGCGCATGCGGAATTCCGTCTCGTACAGGCCTTCGCCGCCATTATTCAGAAAGTCCATGAACGTGTCCCAGGCTTGCTCGCGGTCGTCGGGATGAATCATGTCCCGCCAGGTTTTTAGGCTGCACGGGCTGTCTTGAGGGGGATAGCCCAGATGGGTGTACCATTCCTGGCCGTGTTCCTCCAGGTCCTGGTCGGGGTGATATTCCCAGGAGCTGGCGTTGGTCGCCTGCAAGGCCATCTTGAAACGCTCGACCTGGTCGGCCAGATCGACCTTGGTTTGTTCCAGGGCCGTGATTTTTTCCTTGAGCCGACGACGCAGAATCCAGGACAAAACGGCGAGAACGAGCAGCAGGACGGACCCGGCTCCACCGGCCAGCTTGAGCCCCAGCAGAACGCCGGGGCTGATGGGAGAGGTTTCGAGCTTGACCCAGCGCCGCGAGATGGTTTGCAGCTCATGGGGGGTCACGGACGCCATGGCCTTGGCCACGGCGCTGGCCAGGAGTGGATATTGTTTGCTGATGCCCACGCTCAGGTTGTCGGAAATGCCCAGGGTCCCGGCGACCCGCAGGTTGGCGAGTCCCTCTTGCTCGATATGCCACGCGGCCACGGCCACGCTTTCCACGAAGGCGTCCGCCACGCCAAAGGAAACGTCACGCAATCCTTCCTGGATGCTGTTGACTTCAATCAATTTGATCCG
>RZYB01000244.1 GCA_009930495.1 Deltaproteobacteria bacterium | reverse complement strand
GATAACGAGATCAAAAAAGTCAGCGGAGGCGGCGCATGAAGAATCTGGGCGACTTCCAGGATATGAAGGCTCGGGGTGAAAAAATCGTGATGATCACCGCGTACGATTACCCCACGGCGCGACTGGCCGAGGAAGCGGGCATGGACGTGCTTTTGGTCGGCGATTCCCTGGGCATGGTCGTGCTGGGCTATGATTCGACCGTGCCCGTGACCATGGCCGACATGATCCACCATACCCGCGCCGTGTGCCGGGGTGCCCGGGATTCGTTCATCATCACGGACATGCCGTTCATGACCTATCACGTTTCTCCTGCCCAGGCCCTGGAAAACGCCGGCCGATTGGTGCAGGAGGGCGGATGTCATGGCGTCAAGGTCGAGGGTGGAGCCGAAATCGCGGAGCAGGTCCGGGCCATGGTCCGGGCCGGTATCCCGGTTTGCGGCCATGTCGGGCTGACCCCGCAGTCGGTCACGGCCCTGGGTGGTTACAAGGTCCAGGGCAAGAGCGCCGACGCCGCGCGCAAGCTGCTTGACGATTGTCTGGCCCTGCAGGAAGCAGGGGGGTTCATGATCGTGTTGGAATGCATCCCGGCACAGGTCGGGGAATTGATTTCGGAAAAGCTGGGCCTGCCGACCATTGGCATCGGCGCTGGGCCGGCCTGCGACGGACAGGTCCTGGTTTTTCACGACACCTTGGGCCTGTTCGAGCGTTTCGTGCCAAAATTTGTCAAACAGTTCGCGAATTTGGGGTCTGCAGCCCGTGACGGACTGAGTGCCTATGCGCGGGACGTGCGCGCCGGCGCGTTTCCCGGGATCGAACATTCCTTTTCCATGAAGGCCGAAGAACTGACCCGGGTTTACGGGGAGACGGCGGACACGGGCACCACTGCCCGGAACTCATTTTAGAATTTCAATAAGCCGAGACGGTGTTATTGCGCACCGTCCGGACAATGCGTTTGGTTCGTGGTTTGTCCGCGCCGACGCGACAGGGGATTAATCATGTTTTTTCGGAATAAATCGGCAAAGTCAGTGCGCCGCAAACCGTTTGGGTCCGTGCGCGAGGAATATTGGAAGAAATATCGCATCCGTCTCAAGAGCAAGGATGCCGTGACCGGGATCACCAAGGCCGGAGAATTGGTCGTGCGTACCCTGGACCTGGTGGCGGAGCATATCCGGGCCGGCGTGACCACGGAAAGTATCAACACCCTGGTTCATGAATATACCTTGGAACACGGGGCCGTGCCCGCGCCGCTCAACTATCAGGGCTTTCCCAAGAGCGTGTGCGTGTCCATCAACAACGAAATCTGCCACGGCATTCCCGGACCGAGGGAACTGCGCGAGGGCGATATCGTCAATGTGGACGTGACCAGCATTCTGGACGGCTGGTTCGCCGATGCCAACCGCACCTTTCTGGTGGGCGAGGTCGATCCGGAAGCGCGGCGGCTTGTTGATGTCACCAGACGCTGCCTGGCCCTGGGCATCGGCGCGGCCCGTCCCGGCGCGACCCTGGGCGACATCGGGCATGCCATCCAGCTCCATGCCGAGGGTTCGGGCTATTCGGTGGTCCGGGACCTAGTCGGGCACGGTGTTGGCCACGCGTTCCATGAGCAGCCGCAGGTCAGCCATGTCGGCCGACCGGGCACGGGCATCGTGCTGGTTCCGGGAATGGTCTTCACCATCGAGCCGATGATCAATCAGGGTGGCATGGCCACCTCGCGTCTCGATGACGGCTGGACCGTGGTCACGGCCGATGGCAGTTTGTCGGCCCAGTTCGAGCAGACCATCTTGATCACGGAAACAGGCTCGCGCAGTCTGACGCCGTTTCCACTGTGATCCATACCTCCGAGCGCGGATAAAAAATGCCGGAGGCCCTTCGATGAAGAGCCCCCGGCGCGCAAGGAGAGACATTTTTCGCAAAGGCCGGGTTTATCCCGGCCTTTGTTATTTCAGGTGATCGGCCAGAACCTCGGCAATGTGCCGCACGGCGAAGCCGGACTTGTTCTTTTCCGCGCCGCCCCGCAGTTGCATGATGCATCCGGGACATTCGGTGACCAGCACCTCGGCGCCGGTCTGGGCCGCGTCGGTCAGCTTGTTTTTGAGGATCTGTTCGGACACGGCCGGGAACTTGGCCGAATAGGTGCCGCCAAAGCCGCAGCAGACCTGTTCCTGGTCGGCCGGAGCATATTCATATCCGCCCAGGGCCAGAAGTTTTCTGGGCTGCTCGACCACGCCCATGCCCCGGCAGAGATGGCAGGGAGCGTGCAGGGTCGCCCGTTCGTGGGTCTGCCTGAACTTGTCTTCGGTCACGCCCAGAATATCGGTCATGAAGGCCGAGAAGGGCATGATTTTGTCGGAGAATGCCTTGGCCTCGGCATTGTTCTCGCCCAGCAGGAAGGGGTAGTTGTTCTTCAGGTGCGAGGCGCAGGACGCGCACAGGGTGATGATATAGTCGTAATTGCCGGCCATGGCCTCGATATTCTGCTGGGCGACATCGATGCTGGCCTTCTTTTCGCCCATCATCTGCAGGGGCAGACCGCAACAGGACTGCTCCATGGGGAAATCCACGTCCACATTGTGGGCGCCGAGAACCTTCATGGCCGCTTCCAGCTGCTCGGGGTAGACAAAGTCCTGCACGCACCCGGAGAACAGGGCGATACGGTACTTGGGCGCGGAAACCCGGGGCTTGAGTTCCTCGAACCGGTCACGGAAAGGCTTGGCCGCGATGGCCGGCAGAGCCTTGAATCCATGGTCCTTGGCGAAGATGTGCGGCAGATGGCGGATGTACTGCGTACCGCCGGTCAGGGGCCGCTGGGCCATCTTGGCCGTGCGCAGGAAGGTGTGGAAGAGTTTGCGGTTCTTCATCAGCTTGGCCAAGAGCAACGATGGCAGCGGATGGCCTTCCTCGTCGAGAATGCGGGAATGGATCTCCTTGATGAGCCGCGGCAGGTCGATGCCGGCCGCGCAGATGTGCTTGCAGGCCTCGCAGTTGATACAGTTCTGGACCAGGTTCTTGGCCTTGTCCTTGCCGTGGAAGAAATAGGTCAGGATGAGGCCGATGGCGCCGATGTAAATGTGCCCCATCTGGTG
>RZYB01000243.1 GCA_009930495.1 Deltaproteobacteria bacterium | reverse complement strand
ATCAACACGCTGGTAGCCGATGTCGCCATCCTGCGCCGCCGTGAAGCGTCGCAAAAAAATATCGAAATTCACGAGAATCTCGAACAGGGCCTGCCCGTCATTCTCAGCGAGCCGGCCTTGCTTCGCCAGCTGCTCATCAACTTGGTCAACAACGCCATGGACGCCATGCCCGAAGGCGGCAGCATCACCATCAGCACCAGGCAGGGCGACAGCGGCGGCGTCCTCATGCAGGTCGAGGACTCGGGGTTTGGCATCCCCGAGGAAAACATGAACAAGATCTTCGATCCGTTCTTCACCACCAAACCCCCGGGAAAGGGCGCGGGACTCGGCTTGTCCATCAGCCACGGCATCCTGCAACGCATAGGCGGACGGGTTTTTGCCGACAGCCGTCCGGGACACGGTTCAACCTTCACGGTTCAGCTTCCCCTGGAAGCGCGGCCCATGGCGTCATGACCATCGGCATGAGGAAGTGCCGAACATGAAGGAAAACATCCCCTCCGGTCGCCCCGGCGACATCTCTGACGCCCCGCCAAAATTGGGGAAAAAATACATATTTTTCAAAAACCTGCTGTCGCGCAACAATCTGGTCCTGGACCAGATGACATTTCTGGAGCGAACGGTCCACGAAGGAAGGCCATTCACCCAGGAAGAAGCCGTCCAGCTGACCCAATCCATGGTAGGCAACTGCTGCCTTCTGGTCGAAGATTTGAACGCACTGTGCGCGGGACACTACCCGGAACTTTTCGCCAGCGTCGAATCTGTTGGCCTGAAGGCGTTGAGCGCGCTGACCAGGAAAAGAACTTTCGACTACAAGACCCTCACCGTGCCCTTGGAAAAACTCACCCTGGAACGGCTGGAGGAAGTCGGGGGAAAAGCCGCGAACCTGGGCGAAATCCGCAACAGGGCTGGTCTTCCCACTCCCTCCGGCTTTGCCGTCACGGCCTCGGCGGCATCGCTCTTCCTGGAGCACTCGGGGCTGCTCGATGCCTTCAGCCGCCAGTTGGCGGGCATAAATCCCTCGGACATCGCGGCCCTGGAAGCGGCCTGCGCCAAGGTCAGCGAAAAGATCATGGTTTCACCGCTTCCGGCGGAACTGGAAAAGGACTTGCTGGGCAAGACCCGGGAGCTGATCGCCAGATACGGCCCAAAGGTCCGCCTGGCCGTGCGCTCGTCAGCCGTCTGCGAAGATTCGGAGGCGTCCTTTGCCGGGCAGCACGCCTCGGTCCTCGGAGCCACGCCCATGACCCTGGGCAGGGCCTGGAGCGCGGTGGTCGCCAGCGCCTTCACGCCCAGGGCGGTGTTCTACCGGCGGACCAAGGGCTATTCCGAGCAGGACGTGATGATGAGCGTGCTGGTTCTGCCCATGATCCAGTCTAGGGCCAGCGGGGTTCTCTACACCATCGACCCCAACTCGTCCCACAGCGACGACCTGCTGCTCGCCGCGGCCTGGGGCCTGGGCGTCAGCGTGGTCGACGGCTCCATGGACGTGGATTTCTGGCGAGTGCGCAGAGGGGACAAAACGATTCTTTCCGAGAACATCGCGGACAAAAAAAAACAGTTCGTGGTGCTGGCCCAGGGCGGCATCGTGTCCAGGCCCGTGCCGGAGGATCTGCAGGGCCGGTCCTGTCTGACTTCCGACCAGGTCGGCATCCTGGTGGACTACGGTCTACGCCTGGAGGCCCATTACGGCATGCCCATGGATATCGAATGGGCGCTGGATGAGGAAGGGCTGCTCATCATCCTGCAGGCCAGGCCCCTGCAGCGCGCCGGTGGCCTGGAGCAGGCCGAAAGCTGCAAACTTGTTCCGGGCCTGACCCCGCTTTTGTTCGGAGGACAGGCGGC
The DNA here is from genome assembly GCA_009930495.1 of Deltaproteobacteria bacterium. Taxonomy (NCBI): domain Bacteria; kingdom Pseudomonadati; phylum Myxococcota; class Myxococcia; species Deltaproteobacteria bacterium. The sequence goes on along the minus strand of RZYB01000243.1, from coordinate 1,284 downwards.
CTCTGCCGGAGAGGCCGCGGGCCCTGTTTACGTCGTTCAGCCGGAGCACGAACTCAGCGCCATCCCCCAAGGCTCCATCCTCGTGGCCAGGCAAACCTCCCCGGCCTATGTCGCGGCCATGGGCAAGATCGTCGGCATCATCACCGACGTGGGCAGTCCCAACGGCCACATGGCCTCGGTGGCTCGGGAATTCGGCATTCCGACTCTGGTCGGCGTGGGCAGCGCCACGGCCCTGCTGCCCCACGGCATGGAGATCACCCTCGACGCCACCAACCAGGTCGTCTATGCCGGACGAATCAGCGAAATCCTGTCCACGCGCAAACCCGTGAACCCGATGAAGGGCAGCCCCGTGTACAAGTCGCTGCAGGAAGCCATGAAGTTCATCAATCCCCTCAACCTGGTGGACCCGCAACTTCCCGAGTTTTCTGCCCAGGCCTGCCGCACCCTGCACGATATCATCCGCTTCGCGCACGAAATGGCCATGCAGGAGATGTTTCGCCTCTGCGACAGTCTTTCCGGGCAGACCGGCGTGGCCCGCGAACTGTGCGCGACACTGCCCTTTCGCATTCTGCTGGTCGATCTGGGCGGGGGCATCGCACCGGGCGCCGATCCGGTCCGGGCGGAGCTGTCCGAGCTGCGCTGCACGCCGCTTCTCGCCCTGCTCCAAGGCATGGGGCACGTTCCGGCCCCCTCGGACTCCGCTTCCGGCCAAGACCGGCCAAGGCCCACCTGCTACGCGGTCGTGTCGGACGCCTACGTCAATTTCAGCGGCCGCCTGGGCAACCACTTCGTCACCATCGACTCCTATCTGGGTCCGGTCATCAACGACAACTACATCACCTTTTCCTTCAAGGGCGGGGCGGCGCAGTACGAACAGCGGGTCCGGCGAGCCCTGATTCTGGCAGGAATCCTGCTCCGCCAGGGATTCAGGGTCACTCAAAGCGCGGACTCGCTCAAGGCCGAAATCCGCAAATACGACCAGCGCCGCTTCATGGAACGCCTGGACGGACTGGGCCGGCTGCTCGCCGCAGTGCGAGCCCTGGATTGGCGGCTCGACAGCGACTCCGAAATCGCCGGATACGTTGATGCGTTCATGAATGGCGATTACGCCTTTTTGCGACCGCCGGATTCTCGCACCCTTCCGCAATGACCGCCTTGTCCAGTTGCCTGGACCCGCCGGTCCGTGTCACTAATCGCCTACGAACAACGAGTGTGTCGAGCAAGTGCGCAAGGGAGCGAAGGCTTCCGAGGTCCTGGGAGATTATTTGAAAAGTGCCACACGCG
>RZYB01000242.1 GCA_009930495.1 Deltaproteobacteria bacterium | reverse complement strand
CAGGATCGAACTGACGACCTCTTGAATGCCATTCAAGCGCTCTCCCAGCTGAGCTACAGCCCCACAACGCGAGAACAGGAACTGCCCAAAGTGCTCGAAAAAGGCAAGCACTTTTTATTCTTTCCATGGATTCACCACCAAGGCCCCAAACCACGTTGGGCTTCAGAGGCGCTCCTGTTCCCGGTTCATTGCTCTTTGTCGAGAATGGCCAGAATTTGAGCTGTTTTCTTCATCATCAAACCTTGGTTTCCACGAGACTCCACATTTAGCCGCAACACAGGCTCTGTATTGGACGAACGCAAATTAAAACGCCAGTCCGAAAACTCCAGGCTCAAGCCGTCGGTGTCATCCCGAGCCAGGGCTTCCGGGGCGAATCGCGCCTCGACGCGGGCGATGGCGGCCTTGGCGTCGGACACGCGGCGATTGATTTCCCCGCTGGCCGGGAAAGCGGCCATGGCCTCGTCCACCAGGGCCGACAGCGGTTGTCTCGTGACACTCATCAGCTCCGCCACGAGCAGCCAGGGGATCATGCCCGAATCACAGTAGGCAAAATCGCGAAAATAATGATGAGCGCTCATCTCTCCCCCGTAAACCGCATCTTCCCGACGCATCCGCTCCTTGATGAATGCATGTCCGGTCCTGGACATGATCGGCCGGCCTCCAGACTGCCGCACGGCTTCGATGGTGTTCCAGGTCAGCCGTGGATCGTGGATGATGCCCGCCCCGGGATGCTTGGCGCAAAAACTCCGTCCCAACAATCCAACCAGGTAATATCCCTCGATAAAGCGGCCGGTTTCGTCGAAGAAAAAACAGCGATCGAAATCACCGTCCCAGGCCAGCCCCAAATCCGCGCCGGTTTCGCGCACGGCGCGGGCCGTCATGTCCCGATTCCCAGGGAGGAGCGGATTGGGGACACCATGGGGGAATGATCCATCCGGTTCGTGGAGGATCTTGTGAAAGACAAACGGCAGCCTGGGTTCCAGCAGGTCGACAATGGCCCCGGCTCCGCCATTGCCGGCATTGACGACGAGGGACAGGGGCGACAGCCGGCTTTGGTCCACGTACGACAAAAGATGATCGCGGTATCGCTCGCGGGTGTTCAAACCATGAAGGTGTCCCAGACGACGCGGGGTGGAAAAATCATTGGCCTCGACCAAATCCCGGATGGCAAACAGCCCCGTGTCTCCGCCAATGGGCCGGGATTGCTCGCGCACAAACTTCATCCCATTGTAATCCCGTGGATTATGACTGGCCGTGACCATGATGCCGCCGTCCATGTCCTGATCGAAAACCGCGAAATACACTTCCTCGGTGCCGCATTCGCCCAAGGTGAAAACATCAACGCCGCCTTCGATCAGTCCCCGGGTCAGGGCCAAGGCTAGGCCCGGACTGGAAAGCCGGATGTCATGGCCCACCACCACGCGCTCGGAAGACAAATAGGCCGCGTACGCCCGACCAATACGGTAGGCCAGGGTTTCATCCAGTTCGTCGGGAACCTTGCCGCGCAGATCGTAGGCCTTGAAACAGGAAAGATGCATTGGGAGCTCCCTCTTGAAATACCCGGGCCAAATGGCCATGAAAGTCCTGATTATCCAAGTGGCTGCAGAATGACCACGTACAAAGGAAGCCCCTCCGGAACAACCTAAAAAATCATGGAGATTCGGAAGAAATTGTGCTTTGGTTCCCGCCATCGCAATCCGCGCCAACCAATTAAGGACGCCATGGTCGACGACACGCCTTCCGAACTGCAAATCGCGTGCGCCCGCCTGGTTCAGATGGAAGCCCAACTCCAGGCCAGCCAGGAACGCTACCTTCTGGCCATCAGCGGCACCAACGACGGAATCTGGGACTGGAACCGAAACACGGACGACGTCTATTTCTCGCCACGTTGGAAGGAAATCCTCGGCTACGAGGATCATGAGCTGCCCAACGAAATCTCGGTCTGGATCAGTCGGATTCATCCCGAGGATTTCAACCAGGTCATGGCCGCCAACAACCGTTTCACGTTCAGCGACGCGACCCACTTTGAAATCGAATACCGTATCCGCCACCGAGACGGCTCGTACCGCTGGATCCTTGGCCGTGGCACCTGCCTGCGCAACCAGACCGGGCACCCCTATCGCATGGCCGGCGCGCATACGGACATCACCTCGCGTAAAAACGCCGAGGCCGCGCTGCGCACCAGCGAAGCCCAGAAGCGGGCCCTGCTCGACGGCATCGCGGCCAGCCTGACCTTTGTCGACACGACGTTACAAATTCAATGGGCGAACCGATACGCCGCCAAGACATTGGGTGTCGACAGTCTGGTGGGCCATACCTGCCAGGCCCTATGGAGCCAAAATCCCCGTGTCTGCGCCCATTGTCCAACGGTTCAGGCCCTGCGCGACCGAATTCCGCAAAACGGCGTCGTGCAAAGTCCGGATGGCCGGATCTGGGACCGGCGGGCGGAACCGGTTTTCGACGAACGGGGACACGTAACCGGAACAGTGGTCATTGCCCAGGACATCACCCAGATCATGTACACCCAGCGGGAACTGATCGAAGCCAAAAAAGCCTCGGAACAGGCCAGTAAAGCCAAGAGTGAATTCCTGGCCAACATGAGCCATGAAATCCGCACCCCCTTGAACGGCCTTTTGGGCATGCTGCAACTCCTCCAGGCCTCGGCCTCGGAGCCCGATCAATCCGAACTGCTGGACATTGCCCTGCAATCCGGCAAGCGGCTCGGCATCCTCCTGACCGACATCATGGATCTGTCACGGATCGAGGCCGACAAACTGCGCATCCATGCCGACGCCCTGCATATTCCGGATATTTTCCGCGACGCCATGATGCTCTTCCGCAAGGCCGCCATGGATCACCACGTGTGCATGACCAGCCACGTGCATCCGTCCGTTCCGCCTTACATCATCAGCGACGCCCTCCGCCTGCGGCAAGTGCTCTTCAATCTGATCGGCAACGCCATCAAATTCACGCCCCGGGGCGACGTCTCCATGGAGGCCTATCCCCTCCCCTGCCCGAATCAGACCAAAACCCGTGTTCTGTTCGTTATTTCGGACACGGGCATCGGCATTCCTCCGGAAAAGATCCAGGATATTTTCGAAATGTTCACGCAAAGCGGTCTGGCCAGGAACCCGGAGCAGGAAGGCGCGGGCCTGGGCCT
>RZYB01000241.1 GCA_009930495.1 Deltaproteobacteria bacterium | reverse complement strand
ACCGCGCCATGGCTTTCGAGAAGTTCCACTACGTTCAGGATGGGCAGGAGTTCACCCTGCCCAAGTTCAAGCACGCCCCGGTTGGCGTCATCCGCAAGGTCCGGTCACTCTCCCAGGGCGAACAGATTTTCGCCGTGCTCGAGGCGATGGCGGGCGCGGAAGCGCTGGCGGCCATCGACTCCATGGAGGCGTGGCAGTTCAACAAGTTCACCGAGGACTGGCAGAAGGATTCCAGTATCACACTGGGGGAATCTACGGCCTCTGCGACCTGATCGACGAGCACGCAGAGGCTCTGGAATTCGACCTCCTGACGCTCGGGCTGGACTCGCGGCAGATCGGCACACCCGCCCTTGACTGGTGGCGGCTCATGGCCGTGGTCAAGCACGTACCCCAGTCGTCGGCGCTTCACCGGGCCGTCAGTGGCACGGACGCGATGTGGGGAATGACGGAACACCTGCTCGCCACGATTGCTGACGCGCTCAACATGGGCAACTGGCAGCGCGGCGGCGGCAAGGGCAAGCGACCCGGCCCGATCCCCCGTCCGGGCAATGACCGCAAGAAGACCACCAAGTTCGGCGGCGGCACGACCATGACCATGGCGCAGGCGCGCGAGTGGCTGGACAAGAGGAGGTCACACAGTGGCAATTGAGCTAGCAACTGCCTACGTCTCCATCGTCCCGTCCACCCAGGACCTCGCCAGCGGCATCATGGGCAGCCTGATCCCCGGCGCCACAGCCGAGGGTTCGGCCGCTGGTGAGGCCGCTGGCACGGGGATGCTCGGCGGCATGAAGAAGTTCCTCGGGCCCGCCGTCGTGGCGGGCGCCGTCGCCGGCGTGGGCAAGGGCCTCTATGAGATCGGGTCCACGTTCGACACGGTGGCCGACACGATCCGCACCGGCACCGGGGCAACCGGGGAAGCGCTCGACGGGCTGGTCGATTCCGCGAAGAACGTGGGCCGCAACGTGCCCTCCAACTTCGGGTCCATCGCCCCCGTCGTCGCGGACCTGAACACCCGACTCGGACTGTCGGGCGAGACGCTGGAAACCGTCGCGTCACAGTACCTCCAGGCGGGCAACATCCTCGGGCAAGACGTGGATATCCAAGGCACCACCGCCGCGTTCTCCGCGTTCGGCATCGAGGGCGCGGCTGTCTCCGGTGCTATGGACGCGCTGTTCACGGCGTCGCAGGCTACCGGCGTCGGCATGAATGAACTGGCCGCGTCTGCCCAGGCATCCGCACCGGCGCTCCAGGCTCTCGGGTTCAGCTTCGAAGACTCCATCGCCCTCGTGGGCCAGTTCGACAAGGCTGGCCTCAACTCGCAACAGGTCATGATGGGCATGTCCAAGGGCCTCGTGACACTGGCGAAGGACGGCGAGCAGCCGGAGGCAGCGTTCCAGCGTGTCGTCGGCGAGATTGGCGGGTTTATTGAGGCCGGCGACACGGCCGCCGCGCTCGATCTTGCATCGCAGGTGTTCGGCACCCGTGGCGCACCTCAGTTCATGGCAGCCATCGAGTCCGGCACGCTCAGCGTGGAGGACCTGACGGCCTCCATCGGCGCGTCATCCGACACGATCCTCGGTGTCGCCGGAGAAACTGCCGACTTCGGCGAGTCGTGGCAGGTCGTCAAGAACAACGCGCTCCTCGCCCTCGAACCCCTCGGATCGGCCGTTTTCTCCGGGCTGAGCGACGTATTCGCGGGCATGGTCGGTCCGATGCAGACTGTCGGCTCATGGCTGGGCGAGAACACATGGGCGTTCGGCGTTCTCGCGGGCATCGTGGGCGGCGTCCTCGTCGCGGCGTTCGCCGCGTGGGCAGTCGCCGCATGGGCCACCACCGCCGCACTACTGGCAAACCCGGTGACGTGGATCGTCGTCGGCATCACAGCGCTCATCGCAGCGCTCGTCCTGCTGATCGCCAACTGGGACGCCGTGGTCGCGTGGGTGTCTGGCGTGTGGGATGGTGCCGTGCAGTGGATCAAGGACAGTTTCGCCTCCATCGGCGAATGGTTCTCCGCCAAGGGTGCCGAGATCTCCGACTTCCTCTCCGGGCTGTGGAATACCATCAAGTCCACGGCTGAGGGCATCTGGAACGGCCTCGTCTCGTTCGTGCAGGGCATCCCAGCCAAGTTCATGGCCGGGCTCGCAGCGCTCAGCAACCTCGCCGCCACCATCGGCGGCTGGATCACGGCAGCCAAGGATAAGGCCGTCGAAATCTTCAACGCCATCGTGGACTGGGTGAAGGGCGTCCCCGGTCGGTTCATGGATGGGCTCAACGCACTCTCTGAACTGGCGGGCAAGTTCGCCGGGTGGGTCCTCGCCGCCAAGGACGCCGCCGTCGAGAAGTTCAACGCGCTCGTGGACTGGGTGCGGGACATCCCATCCAAGATCACGTCGGCGCTCGGCGACGTCGGCGGCATCCTGAAGTCCGCCGGCCGCTCGATCATCGAGGGGTTCTGGAACGGGCTGAAGGAAAAATGGGAGGACGTCAAGGATTGGGTCGGCGGCATCGGCGACTGGATCGCTGACCACAAGGGACCGAAGGCTTACGACCTCGCGCTCCTGAAGCCTGCCGGCGGGTGGATCATGCAAGGGCTCCAAGCGGGTATGCGCGAGGAGATTCCCAACATGGCGCGCACGCTCCGCGACGTGACCAGCACCATCCAAGTTGGGGCAATTGCGGGCGGTGGTGCGACTGTCGCCGCTGCGGGCGCCGGGTCCATCACCACGGCCGATATCCGTCAGGCCCTCGACGGCGCGACCCTGACTCTGACCGGCGTGGACTACCTCGCCAACTCGACGGCCGCCCGAATCAACACTGCGATCGCGAGGGGCGTCTGATATGGCCGTGGCACTGCGCGGGTACACCGCCTTGTACTACAACGCCCAGGGCGACCGGATGGTGGACCTCCCAACCGGGTCAGCGGTGGGTGACCTTGCGATCATCCACGCTTTCGACCCCGGTTCGTGGGGTTGGTTCTACGGCCTGGGCCCGGGCGGCGGGTGGACGTACCTCGCGGGCGGCATCTGGTACCGCACCCTGACGTGGGCGGACATCACGGACGGCATGATCTTCGTGTCCGGGTATGGCACGTCCATGGCTGTGTATTCGGGTGCGGGTGGGAGGGTGCGCTCGTCGGTGTCCCGCACGGTGACCACCCCCGCGGGTTCGGCGGCGTTCTGGGCCACGAGTCTGTCCCCGTTCGTGTCGGGC
>RZYB01000240.1 GCA_009930495.1 Deltaproteobacteria bacterium | reverse complement strand
CTGCCGATGCCTTTGCCCTGGGCACGGCCACGCCGTCTCAGGAAATGATGGTTTTCATCCACAACAAGGAGGTCAACCTTCTGGCCCAGGAAGGCAAGATCTCCATGAAAACCTACAGGAACTGCCAGGAGGAATTTTTCAAGCTGAACGAGGGGTTCGCCAACAAGGCCGTGCGTGACGCGGGTTTTGACCCGAGTATTGGTAATCGCAAGTACAATCCGGGAACGGACACGGACGTCAATGTGCTTGGCAAGGGGAATACAAAGATCACCCTGAATGACGTCCAGAAGATCGACGCCAACTATCAAAGGATCGTCAAGGACCATTTCCGGAGCAAGGGGTTGAATCCGCCGGCGAACAAAATCGAGACCGAAACGGATTTCATGCCGCATCCGGAGCATGCCGATCCGGAAGAGTTCCGAAAAATCGTCGAACACATCAATCAGAATGGCGGCTCGGCCTACAACGATCCCCGCGCGGCCTCGGCCCAATCCAAGCTGGGAACGTCCCGGCCCATGACCATCGACGAGGCCTCGTCCTTCAGCTCGACAATGAAGGACATGGCCGAGATGAAGATCAAGAACGCCAACGCCCTGCGTGGTGAGGCCAAGGCCATCCGCGCCACCGATCCCGGCCGGGCCGAGTATCTTGAGGCCCAGGCCCGTCAGTACGACTATCAGGCCGCCAAATACCATAACCGCATCGACGCGGCCAATAACCACATTCGAAAGCAGTATGGCCTTCCGGAGAACCCCAGAAACATAACCGGCTTCCAGCAATCGGCGGACATCATCGAACTGAGCGGGCGCAATCCGTTCACCGGCAAGGACGCCTCGACCATCCATAATCTCCATCAGAACGCCTTGCAGAGTTCCACGGACGACATGATCGACACCCTGGTTGAGATCGCCAAGCAGGACCCTTCCAAGGCGGCGCGGATTCAACAGGCCCTGGGCAAGGAAATCAACAGATTGCCACCCAATCGGGCCGGGCAGGCCATTGAACGCATCGAAAACGCGACCAAGGGAATCAAGGGTCTGGACAAAACCCTGGCCACCGGCGCCGTGTCCGAGGCCCGGATGCTCAAGCAGGCCGGCGCGGTGTCCACGAAATGGACGTCGTTCAAGGACCGGATGAAAAATGTCACCGGATTCAACCGGATGACCAAATTTTCCGTGTTCATGAGCGTGGGCACGGCGGTGATTATCGGCCACCAGGGCGTGACCATCACCTTGAACAACGTCAAGGCCACGGACACTCTCTGGGATTATTTCCGGAATTGCTATTATCACGCGGCCTGGGAGGGCACGGGCGTCGGACCGGCCTTCGAGCAGGCCCAGCGCGAGGAAATCGAGCGCTACATGAAGGATTTCGAAGCCGGCCAGTCCCCGTCCATGGTCAAGCACGTGACCTTCACCCTGCTCAAAACCGGGACGTACATGGGCCGGGACGCCCTGGTGGGTATTCTGTATCTCCCCGATACCGTGTGGGAATATTTTACGCAGGAAAAGGAGATGGAAGGATACGCGGCCATGCAGAACGAGCTGGCCCGGATCATGCGCCAGATGATCAAGGATCAGAAGGAGTTCGATCAGGTCATGGCCAACATGAAAAAAATGGGGCTGAACGAGGCCGACGCCAAGCCCTATCTGGACTGTCTGTGCGCCGGGTGCGGCGGGTCCTTGGGCGGATTTTTCAATCCGGCCTGCACGTCGGACATCGGGCACGGGCCGTGCCAGTGCAACGGCCCCCTGACCATTTGGAAGGCGCCCCTGCCCGCTGGCAACAAGAAGGCCCAGCACGATTGCTTCAACAGGGTGGCCAAGATGCGCTACAATGAAGCACAGTCCGTGTTCAATGCCTGGCGGCAGCAGATGATCGAGGAAAACGCGAAAAGCGTTCAGCCGGAGCTCGACGCGATCAAGGCCGACATCGCCAGTGACAAGGCCAAGGACGACGAACAGACGGCCCGGAATATTTCCGACCGGTTTAGCGCCATCAAGGACATGCTCCTGCCCCAGGACGCGGATTCCGTGCGAGCCATGGTCGGACCGTATTTGCAAAATCATGCCGCGAGGAACCTGGAAACGGGCGATATCGCCAGGGGCGTGGACAATCTGGACCGGGCCCTGAACAAGGTCGGCCCCCGGAGTGAGCAGGGAAGGGCCGATCTGGTTCAGCGCAAGGCCCAGTTCGAGAATTGGGCGAAAATTTGGAAGGACGTCAAGGAAAAGCAGCTTCGCGACATCGGCACGATGATCAGCCAGAAACGGCTGCAACGCGCCAGGGGGGAAATCGCGGCCCTGGAACACAAAATGCTCAAGGACCCCGCTCACATTCTGCCGCCAGCCATCAATGATCCGGCCCTGTTGGGTCTCAAGGAACGATTGGAGAAGCTCGGCCAGCAGTACGAGCAGGCCATGCAGGACATGTGGGCTAAGGTGAAACCCATGGGTCCGGATCGCGAACATCGGCTGCCCATCCCGATTTTGGAAAAGGCCCTGGAAGAGTGGGACCATCCCCAGCACACGCTCGAGGCCTTGAAGGGACAGCTGGCGTATCACCAACGCGAGTTGCAAAAAGCGGAGAGCGCCAAAAAGCTCGGCCAGCAATTCGAGAAAAACGGGGATCTGGCCGACGCGGTGCGGGAATACACGGCCAGCGTGCGCATCCAGAAAGACAGCGCCCTGGAAAAACATCTGGAGTGGCTGAGCGGGCAAGTTCAGAAGCAAGCCCAGGCCCGGGAGCTTTGGCGGCAGGCCCAGGATCTTCAGCACAACCAGCATTACGAGGAGGCGCTCGCCAAATACAACGAGGGCCTGGCCATATGGACGGACCCGGCCATCCAGGACCGGGTGGCCAAGCTCCGCCAGTTTTTGGAGGATCGGAAAAAGCAGGCGGCTGCCCAGGCCGCTCAGAAAAAAGCCGCCGAGGAAGCCCAGGCCGCGCAAAAAAAGGCGGCCGAAGAGGCTCGCGTGGCCCAGCAGAAAGCCGCTCAGGCTGCTCAGAAAAAAGCCGAAACGGCCCGAACCGCCCAGAAGGACGCCGTTGTCCAGGAGTCCACGACCTCCGGCGTTTCGGCCGGGACGTTGAACGGAACCTGGAAGATTACCGCCAATGGGTTTGGCGGCAGCATTGAGTTTCAGACCTCGGGGAATCAGCTGACCGGTCGTTTGCGTCTCGATGCCAACGGGTATTGGGAAACACTCACGAATGTC
>RZYB01000239.1 GCA_009930495.1 Deltaproteobacteria bacterium | reverse complement strand
CATGCTCCATCTGGACGCGCGCGGAAACCTGACCACCATCGATGTCGTCGACAGCGCCGGCCCGCGCCTGGACGAGGCCGCCGTGAAGGCGGCCAGGGCCTCGACCTTTTCGCCCGCGCAAAACGGCGGAGTCGCCATGCCCTGCCGGGCAGTGCTGCCCATCCGCTTCACCTTGAAAAGCTAGACCCGGCAGGCTTTCAAAACGCAACCAGAAATAATTTTAAGACGACATTTGACTTCTATAAACTACAAGCGTACGAACAAAACGACATTACACGGATGAATCCCGGCTGGACACGGAGCACGCTTCGAAAAGACCGGGACTGGGCACACCACAAACGGAAAGGAGCGAGCAATGCGGGGAGGTCTTTGGACGCGGGCGTGCGTGACGGCGTGCCTGGGCGTGATGATGGGGTGGGGACCGGCCTGGGCCGGGGACAACGCGACCCAGAACCAGGGCGCGTTCAGTCTGGGTGAAATCGAGGTCGTGGAGCAGAGCGACGGCTCACCCAACGTGTCGGTGCAGCGCGTGGACGAACAGACCATGCGCGCCTTCAATGCCGACACCGTGGACCAGGCCGTGAACATGCTCCCCGGCGTGACCCTGTCCAAATTCGGAGCCCGCAACGAACGCATGATCTCCGTGCGCGGCATGGACCAGAAGCATGTGCCCGTCTACATGGACGGCATCCCGATCTACGTGCCTTACGACGGCTATCCGGACCTGAGCCGCTTCAACACCTACGACCTGGCCAATATCACCGTGTCCAAGGGTTTTTCCTCGGTCCTGTACGGTCCCAACACCATGGGCGGAGCCATCAATCTGGTTTCCAAACGGCCGGCCAGGGAATTCGAGGCGACCACGGGTTTCGGTGTGGGCTCCTATTCCTACAACGGCTATCTGAACATGGGCACCAATCAGGGCCTGTGGTATCTCCAGGGCTGCTTTTCCCACGCCAATTCCGACGCCTACCCGCTGTCCGGCGATTTCGAGGACATGGCCACCGAAAACGGCGGCGAACGCGAGAATTCCTACACCAAGGACACCAAGGGCAGCATCAAATTCGGCTGGACCCCCAATTCCAAGGACGAATACGCCCTGACCTACGTCAATCAGCACGGCAAGAAAGGCACGCCGCCTTATGCCGGAACCAGCTCGTCCGTCACCCCGCGCTACTGGCGCTGGCCCTACTGGGACAAGGAAAGCGTCTACTTCAACTCTGAAACGTGGATTGGCGGCGACTATTACGCCAAGACGCGCCTCTATTACGACGAATTTCAGAACAGCCTGTACAGCTACGACGACGATACCTACGCGACCATCACCAAAAAGTACGCCTTCAAAAGCGCCTACGACGACCACACCGTGGGCGGCTCCATGGAACTGGGAACCTATGCCCTGGAGAACCAGGAACTGAAAATGGCCCTGCACTACAAGAAGGACTACCACTCGGAATGGGCCCCGGACACGCCGGACGTGGAGATGGAGGAAGACCTGTTCTCCATCGGCCTGGAGGACACGATTCATTTCACGGACGAATTCTACGCCATCGCCGGAGTGGGCTATGACCACGTCGACACCAGGCAGGCCGATAATCTGGTGGGCGGCGTGATCTCGGACTTTCCGACGAACGACGCCGACGCCGTCAATCCGCAACTCGGCCTCTTCTACAAGGTCTGCCCCGAAGGTCTGGCCCACGTCAGCGTGGCCATGAAATCCCGCCTACCGTCCATCAAGGACAAGTTCTCCTATAAAATGGGCAAGGCTCTGCCCAATCCGGAGCTCGATCCCGAACGGTCCGTCAACTACGAGCTTGGCTACCAGCACATCTTCGACGAATGGATCACGATGGAAGCCAACCTCTTCTTCAACGACATCAGCGACTATATTCTGTACAAGACAATGCCCAATCCGGACAATCCGTCCAAAACCCTGAACCAAAACCAAAACATCGGCGACGTGGATATGTACGGCGTGGAGCTTGGAGTCACGGCCAGACCCTGGACACAACTGACCACGGGCGTGAACTACACCTACATCGAGTACGAGAACCACACCAACGACGACGAATTACTGAACACACCCTCGCACAAGATTTTCGCCTACATCGACTACCACCCCTGGGAACGCCTGGGGCTCATGGCCGACGTGGAGCACAACTCGGATCGCTTCAGCTCCACCGACGGCGAACGCGTCGCCGAGGGCTACACCGTGGTCGGCGTCAAGGCGACCTATGAGTTCATGGACAAAAAATTCATCGAGGCGGGGCTGAACAACCTCTTCGACACGGACCACGAAATCGACGAAGGCTACCCCGAAGCGGGGCAAACCTGGTTCGCCAACCTGCGCATGGAGTTTTAAGTGATGGATCAGCGGGAATGGAACTATCGTGATATGGACTGGAACGGCATCTGGCGCGCCCACCACGACCACAAAAACAAAAAAGAATGGAGCACGACCAACCATTGGGACAAACGGGCCAAGGAATTCACCAGGGCCGTGACTCGTGGCGACTATGTGGAGCAATTTCTGGAGTTGTGCGATGTCCGCCCCGAGGAATCGGTGCTCGACATCGGGGCCGCGGCCGGCACCCTGGCCGCCCCTCTGGCCGGGCGCGCGACTTCGGTCACGGCCCTGGAGCCCTCGATCATGATGCGGGAACTGCTCCGCAAGCGCTGCGCAAGCGAGGGCATCCGCAACCTCCGCGCAGTGGAGGGACGCTGGGAGGACGATTGGGACGCCCTGGGCATCGCGCCGCACGACGTGGCCATCGCCTCGCGTTCCCTTATCGTGGAAGACCTGAGCCTGGCCATCGACAAGCTCCAGGCATACGCCTCCCGCCGGGCCTATCTCTCGACCCTGGTCGATGACGGCCCCTTCGACCGGAATCTGATCACGGCCGTGGGACGCGAATTCACGCCGGGCGTCGATTACATCGTGGTCCTCAACTATCTGCGCCAGATTGGCATCTACGCCAACCTGACCTTCACCACCCACCGGGAGGCGCGACAGTTCGCCAGCCTGGACGAGGCCGTGACCGGTCTGTCCTGGATGGTCCATGACATCACGGACGCGGAACAAAACAAACTGCGGGAGTATCTCGACGCCACGTTGGTCCACGTCGATGGCATGCTGCGTCTGCCCCGGCCGCGCCCCGTGCGCTGGGCCGTGATGTGGTGGGACAAGGAGGACACATGCGCCGCCAATTGAATATATTTCGATATCTGACCCTGGCCGTGGCCTT
>RZYB01000238.1 GCA_009930495.1 Deltaproteobacteria bacterium | reverse complement strand
TTTTTCGGTCAGTTCGACAACAACACCAACCTCTACCTGGCTGTCCGGTACAGCTTCTAAATGACGGAGACACCATGAGAACGCTTGTTTTGTATGACTCTTTAAGCGGCAACACGGACAAAATCGCCCGCGCCATCCACGAAACAGTTCTGGAGCACGATCTGGATTCCGAACTGGTCAAAATCGACAAGGGGCTGGAGCTGGACTTCTTTGACTACGACCTTGTGTTTGCCGGGTCGCCGGTCATCGACTGGCTGCCGACCAAAAAAACAATGGACTTCATCATGTCCCGAATGAAGCACTACAACAGCCAAGGCCTGATCAAACCGGCCTCGCCCATCATCCCCGGCAAATTCGGCGTATGCTTCGGCACCTTTGGCGGGCCGCACATCGGCGAGCGCGAGGCCCAGCCCATGACCGCCTGGCTGCGCTCCTTCATGGAGCATTTAGGCTACATTGTGCTTGATTCGTGGCACGTGATAGGCCAATTTGCCCACAGAGAAGACTTAAACGCACACGGCCGCCTCGGAAATATCCAGTACCGGCCCCATGCCGAAGATGTGCTGGAAATCCGCAACCGCACCACCGGCCTTCTGGCCTCGCTGGAAGCCTGGCGGCGCTAACACTGGACACGGTGCGCGGTGTCATTGCGGGCGTGGCGCGGCAGGCCAGGTTTTTTCTGGATTTGCCACGTCGAAGAGTCTGCCCGTACAGGGCACAATGTTCGCAATGACGCATTTTCCAGTCCGTCATTGTGAGAAGCCAGGCTCTGCGTGGGAGTCTTCGACGAAGCAATCCAGAATCGTACTCTTGAAAGAAGCATCTGGATTGCTTCGCTTCACTCGCAATGACGAAAAAAACAAAGTGCTTCATTGCGAAAAGAGTGTGGACCCGTGCCCTTCAGGGTCAATCCAGCGGAGCAAGCACCCCCGCAGCGGCATTCACAAAACGCCGTGGACCAAACACAACGCGCACCGCGCCCAACAAGGAGAAAAATCATGGAAAAATCAACAGCATGCGCCGCGTTTGCGGCCACCGACTTTCCGGCCCTGCCCGTCCAGGCCGTGGGCATCATCCGCAACGCGGTCGCCGAGCCCATCCTCAAAACCGACGATGACGGCATTTCCCTGGACGCGCGCATGGAGGAAATGCGGCGGCACATCCGCGAGACCAAAACCACGGAATCGACAATCATCATCCACGAAGACCTGCTGGAACTTCTGGACGGCATTGACGACTATTCACACCTGATCGTCCTGTATTGGGGACACAAGGTGCCGGACCACGGCCGCGCCCTGACCCGGGTCCATCCCATGGGCCGCAAGGAACTCCCACGCGTGGGCATTTTCGGCACGCGCAGTCCGGCCCGGCCCAATCCCGTGCTCATGACCACGGTGTGCCTGACCGGCCGCGAGGGAAACATTCTGCGCGTCACCGGGCTTGACGCCATCGACAACAGCCCGGTCATCGACATCAAGCCCTATATGCCCGAGCGCCAGCCCCAGGGCGAGGTGCGCATGCCGCACTGGATGGAGCGCATTCAGGACGAAATTGCCGCTGATGACGCCCATGACGCCTGAACCTTGCGGCCGACGCCGCTCCGGGCCCAGCAGTCACGGACCGGACACGGCCGCGGGCGTGCTGGATGCCTTGGGCGTGGAGCCGGGCGGCGTTTTTGTGGATCTGGGCTGCGGGCCGGGTGAGTATGCCCTGGACATGGCAAGACGGACCGGACCGCGCGGGGCCGTGCTGGCCCTGGACACCTGGGGCCGCGTCCTGACCGAGCTGCGCGCGGACGCCACAGAGGCGGGTTTGTCCGCCCTCCTGCCCCTGCGCGCGGACATCACCGTAGCCCTGCCCGTGGCGACCGGCCGCGCCGACGCCTGCCTGCTGGCCATGGTCCTGCACATGCCCGGCCGCGCGAGCCAATTGGGCCTGATGTTGGACGAAATCCGCCGCGTGCTCCGGCCCGGAGGACGGCTGGGCATTCTGGAGCACCTCGGACACGAACACCTGCCCGCCGGACATCCGGCCCGGCACCTCACCCCGGAATGGCTCACGGCCACGGCCCGCGATCACGGCTTTGACCGCCCGGAACAGACAAACCTGGGGCGGTTCTTTCTGCTCGTGCTGACGGCGACCGCATCATGACCAAACTCCTCGATTCCGCCGCCCACGCCGTGTCCGTGCGGATCAGCGAACCCGCCGGCCTGTGCCTGCCGGAAATCATCCCGCTGCATCCCGGCCTGACCCTGCTGCTGACGTGCGGGGAAACAAAACGCCTCGTCCGCAGTTCTTTTGAAATCGACCGCGCACCCGTCAGTCTGTGCTGCAATCTGACCCACCATCTGCGTCTGACTCTGCGCGCCGCCAAGCGCACGGTGCTGGACCGGCCGCCCGGCCATGGGTTGTTGTCCTGTCTGCCCGAAACGCGGGGCGTGACGGACATCTCGCCCGGCCCCGTGCGCGGGGTGTCCGTGCATTTTTCCCTGCCCACGTTCCGGGAACTTTTCAGCGAAGCCATCCCGACTTTGGTTGACATGCTCCCGGATACATCCGGCCGTGCCGACGGCTCCCGGCCCCTGCTGCGGCAATCCGTCCTGAGCGCGCCCGCCCGGCTGGCCGTGGAGCAGATGCTGTGCTGCCCGTTTTGCGACGCCATGCGACGGGTGTATCTGGAGGCCAAAGCCCTGGAACTGATGACTCTCATCCTGGCCGAATCCCTTGCCCAGGCTCCGGCCGAGGTCAGGCTGACTCGCCGTGAAGAAGAGATGATCCGCGCGGCCCATGCCCTGCTCCTGGCGCGCCTGGACAATCCGCCCGCTCTGGACGATCTGGCTCGCGCCGTCGGGCTGAACCGCAACAAGCTCAATCTCGGTTTCCGGCAACTGTACGGAGCCACGGCCTTCACCCTGTTGCGCGACGCCCGGTTGCACCGGGCCCAGAACCTACTCCGGCAGACCGCAATGAATCTGAGCGAAATTGCCCTGGCTGTGGGCTACAACAGCCAGGCCAACTTCACCACGGCCTACCGCCGCCGCTTCGGCCACACCCCGGCCTCCATGCGCCGCCGGGAGGCGGGCCGCATGGTGGCTGCCGAATGGTGATGGCCCATGGCCGATGTAGGGCGGACAAAACAGATGACCTGTCCTGACTCCACTGCAAAAAGTCGTGAAAGAGCCTGGGCGTCATTCCCGCGCAGGCGGGAATCCATGTCTTTTCAGGTAGTTGAAAATGCGTGGATCCCCTTTTTCAAGGGGATGA
>RZYB01000237.1 GCA_009930495.1 Deltaproteobacteria bacterium | reverse complement strand
GGCTTTTGATACAAACAGTGAGGTCTGTCAACCAGAAAATTTGTCATACAACCAATTCTGGTGCATCGCGGGAGTCCTTGCTAGGGAGGGTTTCGGACGAGCCCGGGGAACTGGGTCGATTTGGGACGTGCCTGGCCGGCCATCTGAAAACCTGGCCGTGGATGTGATGCAGTGGAGGTTGGACAATGCGCTCGTTATTGCGGATTCTGGCTCTGGGGGCGGCTTGCGTTTTTTTCGCCGCCCCGGCCCTGGGGGGCGAACCGGACGCCCGGCCATGGGAACTGGACGCGGAGCATTCCAGTATCGGGTTTCGGGTCAAACATGTGTCCGGATACGTGACTGGTTTTTTCTCCCGCTTTTCCGGGGATATCGAGTTTGATCCAGCCCGGCCCGAGGACGGGCGGTTTTATATTCTGGTGGACAGCTCCAGCGTGACGACCGGGACGCCAGCTCGTGACGCCCATTTGCGCGGAGCCGACTTTTTGGACGTGGCCCGTTTCCCACGCATCATGTTCGCGTCCAAGGCGGTAATCCGCGAAGACGGCGACGCCTATGTCGCGCTTGGTGATCTGACCATCCGCGACGTGACGTGCGAGGTCCGCGTGCCGCTGACGTTTCTGGGCTCGCGGCCACATCCCTTGCGGGACCGTCTGCCTGGTGTCGAGGTCATGGGCCTTCAGGCCAAGCTTGTTGTCAATCGCCTGGAATTTCAGGTTGGTTCCGGACCCTGGGCCGATCTGGGCGTGATTGGCGATAGCATCGAGCTGAACATGGACATGGAATTGATGCGGCACCCCCGCTGATCGATCAACACGCGAGGACGAGGATTCGTGAAGAGCATCGAAATTCATCTCGATCGCGTCGACGTGGACATGGGCACGGTGCGCATTCTCCACGACATTGATCTGCATGTGACCGGGTCCGAACACTATGCCGTTCTCGGTGACAATGGCGCGGGCAAGACCACGTTGCTGCGTCTGCTGCTTGGGGAGCTCTGGCCGTCCCAGCGAAGCGGCGGGGCGCGTACGTACCGGGTGGACGGCGAAGTCTCGATGTCGCCGTTGGTCGTCCGCCCCCATGTCCGCCTAGTTTCCCCGGCCATGGCCGATTGGTACCAGCACCATGACTTGCGCGTGCCGGTGTGGGAAGTGATTTGCGCGGGGTTGGGCAACACTCCCTTTCTGTACCATTCGCCGTCCGAGGCCGAGGAAAGCCGGGCCCGGGCCGTGGGGCGGGAACTGGGTCTGGAGCGGGTGTTGGACCGACCCATGCAGACGGTGTCAACGGGCGAGGCCAAGCGGACCTTGCTGGCCCGGGCCGTTGTCGCCGATCCCAAAGTTTTGGCCGTGGACGAGCTGGGACAGGGATTGGACCGACAGGGGCAGCACCTGATCGCGGA
The DNA here is from genome assembly GCA_009930495.1 of Deltaproteobacteria bacterium. Taxonomy (NCBI): domain Bacteria; kingdom Pseudomonadati; phylum Myxococcota; class Myxococcia; species Deltaproteobacteria bacterium. Next base: position 1,882 of record RZYB01000237.1, on the reverse strand, counting down.
CGCGCTGGAGCGCATCGCGGCCACGGGGCGGACCCGTCTGTTTGTCAGCGGGCATGGCTTGGTGCCGATTCCGGAAGCGGTTGGCGGACGGATTTTTTTGGATCAGGGACGCAGATTGGACCGCCCCGTCCAGGCCTTGGCCGCCCCCCTGGCCTTGCCGCGCCGACGCGAGAGCGTCACGCAGGTGTTGGCGGCCGGGTCGCCCGTGGTCGAGGTCCGATCCTGTTCCGTGGTCGTGGGCGGGGTACCCGCCGTGGACGACCTGAGTTGGAGCGTGCGAGGCGGTGAATGTTGGGGCGTGGTCGGTCACAACGGAAGCGGCAAGTCCACCCTGCTGCGGATGATCACGGGCTACCGCCGCCCCTGGCCAGGGGGCGGCCTGACGTGGTTCGGACAGGCCGATCGCCTTGGCATTGGTCGGGTGCGGGCCCGGATTGGTATTTTGGCGCCATGGATCAAGGACCGCATCGATCCAGGGGCGACCTGTCGCGATATTCTCTTGTCCGGGCTGTGCGATGGCCTGGGTGTGCATCGGGGCCTGCCCGTCACCGAAATCCTCAAGGCCGAGGATCTGGCCCGGGATTGGGCCATGGAAGAATGGATGTCCCGGCCGCTGCGCTCCCTGTCTTATGGCCAAGCCCGTCAGGTCATGTTGGCGCGGGCCGTGGTCCATGGCCCGGAATTGTTGGTTCTGGACGAACCCTTTTCGGGTCTGGACCGCTCCTGGCAGGCACGCATGGTCGAACTGCTGCGGACGTTTTTGGACCAGGGGCGCACCATTGTCCTGGTGACCCATTCACCGGAATTCATGGACGGGCTTTTGACCCATGGCCTGTTGCTGGAGCGCGGCCAGGCTCGCGTGATCGACACCTGGCCACGAGTGCGGGCCAGCGCGGACTTCGGGCGCCTGTTTGGCGATTGCGGGCCGGGTGGTCACGGGCCTGGCGCCCCATGAACATCGTCTGCGTCCATGTCGGGCTGCGGGGGGCCCTGGAGGCGGCCGGGCATCGGTGCCTGGATTTGCGTCCGCCAGCCGGCGTGATTCGGCTGGAGCCATTGCTGGGCGACTTCGTGCCGGACGTGATCTTCCAGCAGGAAACGCTGGGGCCACGCACCATTATCGCGGATTTGGGAGCCTTTTCCTGCCTCAAGGTTTTTTGGTCCATCGATACCCACCTGAACAGCTTTTGGCATCAGTATTACGCCCGCCTTTTCGATCTTTGCTGCAGCACCCAAAAACAATGGCTGCCCTGGTTTGCCGCGCGTGGTCTTGTCCAGACGGCGTGGCTGCCCTGGTTCGGCTCGTCCCGTCCCGTTGCCCCCTGGGAAGAGCGCGTCCACGGTCTGGGATTCGTGGGCCGGATCACGCCGGAACGCCCGGTGCGACAATGGTTCGCGCAATGGCTCGACAGGATCGGCGATGTCCAGGTCCGTCAGGACTTGCCTCACGGACAAATGCTCGATTTTTATGACAAGAGCCGGATTGTCCCCAATGAGGCCATTTTTGGGGAAATCAATTTCAGACTGTTCGAGGCCGCCTCGTGCGGTTGCGCCGTCCTTAATCCGGCCGTGGGACATGTGGAGGGTTTGTTCGAGCCGGACAGCGAGGTGGCCCTGTACCGTGATGGGGCGGAGCTGGTCGATTGGGTGTGTCGGCTGCGCCACAACGACGTATTGGCCCGGTTGATGGGCTTGCGGGCCTGGGAGCGGATACAACGGGAGCATTTGCCGGAGCATCGCGCGCGGGCACTGCTGGCGAGGGTTGGCAACCTGGAGCGTGCGGCCCAGACCGGACCCGCGGCCCGGGTGGCCCTCTGGCTGACCTTGTTTTCGCTTTGGGAAGGCGGGCGGCTGCCGCTGCCCATGGAAGAAATGGAGCGGG
>RZYB01000236.1 GCA_009930495.1 Deltaproteobacteria bacterium | reverse complement strand
TCGGCCAGCTCCTTGTAGTCCTCCTCAGTGCCGGTCTGGGACCCGACCACCACGACCCGCATGCCCAGATGGCGCAGGGCCTTGATCAGGGAAAAGGCCTTGAAGGAACCGCCGACATACATGGCGACCTTCTTGCCTTCGAGGTCGCGGCGCAGCTCGGCCAATTTGGGCATGAGGATTGAGAGTTCGCGGCGCACCAGTTCCGCGGTCTTGGGGCGGATCTCGGGATCTTTGTCAGCGAAAAAGTCGGCCACCGTGTACAGGGAGTCGGCCATGTCCTCGACGCCAAGATAGGACACGCGCTGGAACGGAATGCCGTATTTTTCCTGCATCATCCTGGCCAGATCCATGGTCGCGCCGGAGCACTGCACCAAATTGAGCGCCGCGCCGTGGCAGCGTCGGATATCGTCCACCCGGCCGTCGCCGGTGATGTTGGCGACGACCTGCACGCCCATCTGCTTGAAATATTCGCGCACGATCCAGGTTTCCCCGGCCAGGTTGAAGTCGCCCAGAATGTTCACGCTGACCGGTGAAATGCCGTCCGTGTCGCCCGTGCCGACCAAGCGGAACATGGCCTTGCACGCGGCGGTATAGCCCTCGCGCTTGTTGCCCTTAAACCCCTCGCTCATGACCGGCAGAACCGGGATGCCCGTGTCGGCGGACACCTTGCGACACACGGCCTCCATGTCGTCGCCGATGAGCCCGACGATGCAGGTCGAGTAGACAAAGGCGGCCTTGGGATTGTGCCGGGCAATGAGTTCACGCAGACAGGCTTCAAGCTTTTTTTCGCCGCCGAAAATGACGTCTTTTTCCTGTAAATCCGTGGAAAAACTTAAGCGGTGCAGTTCCGGCCCCGAGGACATGGAACCCCGGATGTCCCAGGTGTAGGTGGCGCAGCCGATGGGACCGTGCACCAGATGCAGGGCGTCGGCGATGGGGTAAAGCACCACCCGCGAGCCGCAAAACACGCAGGCCCGCTGGCTGACCGCGCCAGCCAGGCTGGGCCGGTTGCAGGCCAGGGCAAACGGTTCCTCGCCGATGCGGTGCACCTGACTTTTTCGTTCTTCAAGAATGGATTGGCTCATGGTGTGCTCCTTTATCTCTATGCAACTGCCGGAGCGGAGAATTCCGCGGCCCGCAGACAAATCAGTTCCGTGCCCCGCCAGCCATGGGCGGTATAAAAATCGAGGGCGCGGGCATTGGCGCGATCGGCCAGAAGCTGCAGCCGGGTCATGCCCTGCCCTGCGGCCCAGCGCATGGCCGCATCCAGAAGCATCGTGCCGATGCCCTGCCCCCGGCTCCCGCGCCGGACCACCAGATCTTCCAGCATCCCCACCAATCCGCCCTGGGCCGTGGAGATGAGCGGCTGAATGGAAACCATGCCCGCCACATCCCCGCTGTCCACGGCCACCAGCACGCAGGCGCCCGGTTGTTCCAGAAGCCGGGCCAGACCCCGGGCCTGTTTTTCCTCGTCGACCTCGAAATCGGCCTCCAGGGAAAACAGTTCACCGAGGAGGCCGGTCATGGCCGGAATGTCCGAAGGTCTGGCGTGGCGAATGATGACGAGCATGGTCCTGTCCCTGGTTACTTCAATTGATACGCGGGGCTGGGCTCGCCCGCTTCGATGCCATCCAGGATGGCGTCAATGGCCTCTTCACTGTTCACGCCCCCGAACCACCAGTTGTCGGGCTGGACAACCATGATCGGGCCTTTTTCGCACAGCTTCATGCACCCCGTGGCCGTGACCAGGATATCCAGGCCACGAGCCAGGATTTCCTCTTCAAGGTACTGCAAAAAACCGTCGGTCTGCTTGAAACAGACACCCTTGGGATCGCCGCCGACCCGAAAACTCTGGCAGACGAGAATCTGTTTTTCCGGAATTGCCATATTTTACTCCATCGTATTGAAATACCATTACTGCTTTGCACCGACATAGAGCTGCCGCACCAGACTGAGCACGAACCCTTCGGCCTCGATGACCGTCAGTCCGTTGGAAGCCAGAAGTTCGAGCGGTTTGCGGCCCACGCTGGCAACCAGCAGGTAGGCGCAATCCGAAAGAATCTCGGCCACGCCTTCCCACCGGGCATTCCCGCCGCCGGGGGCAGGCGCGGGGCGGGTTCCGATCAGTCCGACCAGCCCTGCGTCGCTGCCGTAAATCCGAAATTCCCTGGCCTGCCCGAGATGGGTGTCCACAATCGAGCCCGTGCTGCTGGCCACGGCCACCAGCGGGCGGAGTCCTTGGGGAGGGGTCATGCTCTGCTCCTTAACGGGCGGCGGGTCGCCCCGCCGCTGTCCGATTAGAATACGAGTTCAAACGTCTCCTCCGGATCGTCACGGTCCCGGCGGGACAAAATCAGATCCAGAATTTTGGTCAACAGCGCCAGCCCGCCCTTGTAGCCCGCCGTCGGGAAGTACTGGTGTCCGACCCGGTCCAGGATGGGGAACCCCCAGCGCAGGAACGGGATGTCCTCGTCGCGGGCAATGTACTTGCAGTAGGTGTTGCCGATGATCAGATCCACGGGTTCGTTCTTGATCCACTGGTGCAGCAAAAACATGTCCCCGCCCGCGCGGACGTTGGCCTTGTAGCCCCCGGCGCTTGTGATCTCGTCGATACGTTTTTCGAACTTGGAGCCCGAGGTGCCGGTGACGATGTGGATGGGCTTCATGTCCAGGGAAACCAGGAACTCGGTCATGGAGATGAGCTGATCCGGGTCGCCGACCAGGGCCACTTTCTTGCCGTAAAAATACTGATGCATGTCGGAAATGAGATCCACCAGCTGACCGCGCTCAAAGGCGATGGTGTCCGGCACGCTCACGCCCGCGACCGTGCGCAGGGTGTCGATGAAGCGGTCCGTGGCCTTGAGGCCAAAGGGCATGTCCAGGACCGTGCACGGCACCTTGCATTTGCTGTCCAGCCAGCGCGCCGCGTCGGCCGAACACCATTCGCCCAGGGCCAGGGTGCCGATGGCGTCGCCGCTGGCCACGAGGTCCGCGACAGGCGTGCCGCCGTCCGGGAACATTTTGTACTCGCCGGTCAGACCGGCGTTCAACACGCCGGAGGTGTCCGGAAAAAGGATGATGTTCAGACCCATGAGCCCGGCCAGGCGCTTCACTTCTTCCATGTCCGAGGGTTCGACCCAGCCGGGGATGATGTTGACGCGGCCGTTCTTCTTGCCGGTCGCGATCGCGAAGCCCTTCACCATGCCCTTGACCATGTTCGAAAAGCCGGTGACGTGCGAGCCGACATAGCTCGGCGTGTTGGCGTAGATGACGTGCTTGCCGTCCGGCACCTTGCC
>RZYB01000235.1 GCA_009930495.1 Deltaproteobacteria bacterium | reverse complement strand
GTCAAACAAGGCGCCCTGTATTCCCGGGGGATTTTTTTCATGGCCTGGCTCGGGGCGCTTGTCGTCCTGCCGCTGTTTCGGTCCCTGTCGCGGCGGATGGCGTATCGATGTGACGCCTGGGGGTATCCCGCGGTAATCCTGGGCGCGGGCAACACTGGCGGCGCCCTGGTCGCGGTTTTGACCCGCAATCGACGCCTGGGGCTCAGGCCCGTGGCTTTTTTGGACGACGACCTGGACAAGCAGGGCCAAGCCGTGGGCGGGATCCCCGTGCGTGGCCCCTTGACCGACGCGTCCGCCCTGGCCGCATGTTATCCGGACGCCGTGGCCATCGTGGCCATGCCGGGCATCCCTCCGGCCCGGTTGGTGGAGGTCCTGGAAGGACCGGCCGCGGCTTTTCGGCGGTTGATCATCATTCCGGATTTGTTCGGCGCGTCCTCGCTGTGGGTTTCCGCCTTTGACCTGAACGGGATTCTCGGCCTCGAGGTGCGACAGAAATTGTTGGATCCGGGCCGTCGGCTGATCAAGCGCGCCATGGAACTGATCATGATATTTGTCTTTTTGCCGCTTTTGCTGCCCCTGCTGGGAAGTATCGCCCTGCTCGTCAAGCTCGACTCTCCTGGGCCGGCGCTGTTTCGGCACCAACGCATCGGCCTTGGCGGGCGGGATATTTCGATTCTCAAGTTCAGGACCATGGTCCGTGACGCGGACGTCGTGCTGCGGGATTGCCTGACCCGGAATCCGTCATTGCGGGAAGAATGGGCCGCCAACCACAAGCTGGCCAACGATCCTCGCATCACGCGGCTTGGCCGGTTTTTACGCAAGACCAGCCTGGACGAGCTGCCCCAGCTCTGGAACGTCGTCCAGGGCGATTTGAGCTTGGTCGGCCCCAGGCCCATTGTCTGGGACGAGGTGGACAAATACCAGGGCGGGTTTGATCTGTACAAGAAGGTCAAGCCCGGATTGACCGGGCTGTGGCAGATTTCCGGACGCAGCGACACGTCCTATGCCGAACGGGTTCGTCTCGATGCCTACTATGTCCGCAATTGGTCGGTCTGGTTCGACATCTACATCCTGATCAAAACTCCGCTGGAAGTACTGCGCGGCCGAGGCGCGTGCTGACGGCGGGCCGCCGGAGCCGGTCGCCAGGCGCCAGGGTCCTTGCCCGTCGATTCGGTCCGTCACGGTCTTGCCTGTGTCCGGGCCCGAAAAAAACACCGCCCCCCTTCGCGTGGGAGGCGGTGTTTTTTTGGTAGTGTCGATCCGCCCTGGCCGGCGGGCCGGGGTTCGTCAGGTGGTTGGGCCGGCCTCGAATTGGAGCCGGTACAGATTCTGGTAGACATGACAGCGGGCCAGCAGTTCCTGGTGGGGGGCGGTGTCCACGACGCGGCCGCCCTCCATGACCACGATGCTGTCCGCCGACAGGATGGTGGACAGGCGATGGGCGATGATCAGGCTGGTGCGGCCACGCATGAGATTGTCCAGGGCCTGTTGCACGATGCGTTCGGACTGGGTGTCCAGGGCCGAGGTGGCTTCGTCGAGGATGAGCAGGGATGGATTTTTGAGGATGGCCCGGGCAATGGTCAGACGCTGCTTTTGTCCGCCGGAAAGCTTGACCCCCTTTTCGCCGACCACGGTGTCGTATCCCTGGGGCAGATCCAGGATGAACTCATGGGCGTAGGCCGCGCGCGCCGCGTCTTCCACGGCCTGGGGCGCGATGCCGGGCTGGCCGTAGGCGATGTTTTCGCGCACCGAAAGGTTGAACAGGAACGGATCCTGGGAAACGATGCCGATGTTGGTGCGCAGACTGGGCAGGGTGTATTCCCGAACGTCCAGGCCGTTGAGCAGAATGCGCCCCTGTCGGCAGTCATGAAAGCGGGGGATGAGATGGGCCAGGGTGGTCTTGCCCGCGCCGCTCTGGCCGACAAAGGCCACGCGCTGTCCGGCCCGGATGTGCAGGGTGACGTCCTTGAGGGCCGGGTCGGTGGTGCCCGGATAGCTGAAGGTCACGGCCTCGAAGTCCAGGGTGGAAAAGGGCGGCTGGTAGGCGCGGTTGCCTCCGGATTCCTCGATCAGTTCCGGAGAATCGAGGATTTCAAAGACCCGCTCCGCTCCGGCCAGGGCCTGCTGGATGGTGTTGTTGGCCTGGCTGATGGATTTGAAGGGATCGTAGAGCATGACCAGGGCGGTCATGAAGGAAAAGAACTCGCCGGGCGTGCGGTTGCCGGCGATGACCTCGCTGCCCCCGTACCAGATGACTAGTCCCGCGCCCACGGCTCCGATCAATTCCATGATGGGCGAGGACAGTTGGTTGTAGACCTTGCCCTTGATGCCGATTCTGACCAGCTTGTTGCTGGTCTGGGCGAATTTGTCCTTTTCCAGTTCCTCGGCGGCAAAGGCCTTGACCACGCGCAGTCCGTTGAAGGTTTCCTGCAGATGGGAGGAAATATCGGCGATTTTGGACTGGTAGTTGCGTCCCACCTTGCGCAGTTTGCGGCCGAAGTAGACCACCGGATACACGGCCAGGGGAAAGACCAGACAGGCCCAGAAGGCCAGCGCGGCGTCTCGGTAGATGACCAGGGCCACCAGACCGATCATGGTCAGGCTGTGCTGGATGATGCGCAGCAGTTCCGGCAGGCTGGAACTGATCAGGTTCACGTCGCTGATGATGCGCGACATGAGCATGCCCACCCGGGTTTCTCCGAAAAAGTCCAGGGGCAGGCAGATGATCTTGGCGTAAAGTTCGTAGCGCAGGCGCTCCAGCACTTTGAGTCCGCAGTAGGACATGAGGTATTTCTGGATGAAGAGCCCCACGCCCTTGCCCAGGAACACCGCGACCAGGAGCAGGGGTACGAAGATCAGGGCGTCGCGGTCTTTGTTGATGAAAATTTCGTCCAGGGCCGGTTGCACCAGGTAGGCGGCACCGGCCGTGCACAGGGCGACCACGCCCAGGGCCGTGAATGCGGCGACGATAAGCAGTTTGTAGGGGGCGAAATAGCCCAGACTGCGGCGCAGCAGCAGCACGGAGGGATTTGTTGACAGCTTCATGGTGTATGGGGCGGTCTCAGGCTGACGCCCAGTTCCTTTTCGAGTTTGCGGAAACAGCGGTTGATTTTGGCGCGGACAAAAAACGGCCAGCGAAGCCAGAACTGTCCGCGAAAGCGTTCCCGGCCGGTTTGGAAATCGATGAACACGGGGTGGTCTGGATTTTTGACCAGAATGTTGCGGCGCACGATGCCGAAGTGGTCAATGGCGTGGTTCAGGAAGACTTCACGCCGGATGCGGTCCAACGTGCGCCAGAACACGGGGCT